>JBAZFB010000011.1 GCA_041653595.1 Candidatus Omnitrophota bacterium
CGGCGGGATATTGAAATAACCATGGTAAAAGTCGGCATAATAGGCTGCGGCACGATCGGTTCGAGGATAGCCGCGCATATAGACGGCAAATTAAGAGGCAGGGCGAGAGTCACCGTTCTTTCTGATGCGGATGATAAGAAGGCAAAAAGCCTTTCCGCCGGGTTGAAAGCAAGGCCCAGGGTCGCATCGATACAGGGCTTGATAAGTTCCGTGGACCTGGTCATCGAGGCCGCCTCCGCCAAAATTTCGGGCGATATAGCGAGTCGGTCGGTAAACGCCGGAAGGGATGTCATGGTGATGAGCACCGGCGGCCTGCTCAAAGATTATAAGGCGTTATTTAAACTCGCGGAGAAGAAGAAGTCGCGGATCTATCTTCCGAGCGGCGCGATATGCGGGCTTGACGGGCTCAAGGCCGCGAAGTTATCCAAGATAAAAAAGGTCACGCTGACCACAAGGAAGCCGCCCGAGGGATTCAGGGGCGCTCCGTATGTGGTCAAACATAATATAGACCTGGGGAAGATAAAGACAGATAAAGTCCTTTTTGAGGGCGACGCGTTCAAGGCGATGGAAGGTTTTCCCGCGAACATAAACGTCGCGGCGACATTGAGCCTGTGCGGCATCGGCCCGGGCAAGACGAGGGTCAAGATAATCGCTTCCCCGTCGATAAAAAGGAACATACACGAGATAGAGGCGGAAGGCGCGTTCGGAAGGCTTACCGCAAGGACAGAGAACGTCCCTTCGCCGGGCAACCCGAAGACGAGTTATATGGCGGTGCTTTCCGCCATGGCTACTCTGGACGGGATCCTGGGGAAGGTCAAGATAGGGACATAAATGGAATAAATCCCGCCTCCGGCGGGATTAAATTCGGCCATATGGTTTATGCTCATATACGGCATAAACCATGGCCTCATTTAAGAAGGGAGGTGAACACATGGCTCAGAAAGTAGCTAAAGCAGGCATCAAGAGACAGAAGGGTTACCTCTACTACCTGGACAAACAGGGTGATGTCTCGATGGCGAAGATGGCGAGAGGCGGCAAGAAAGGCGGCGCGCCCAAGAAGGTCGTCAAACTCAAAGTCAAGAGAGAGAAGGGTTATCTCTACTTCATCGACAAACAGGGTGATGTATCTAAGGCAAAGATGAAGAGAGGCGGTAGGTAAGCTTCTTTAATTACGGATCGTATTAGACGGCGGAGCAGTCTACTGCTCCGCCTCTCTATTTGGGATGGATATGGATAAAGGATATATACATATACAGGGGGCGAGGGTCCACAACCTCAAGAATGTCTCCCTGAAATTACCAAGGAACAAGCTCATAGTATTTACCGGGCTCTCGGGCTCTGGTAAATCCTCGCTCGCCTTCGATACCATCTATGCCGAAGGACAGAGGAGGTATATCGACAGCCTGTCGGCGTATGCCCGGCAATTCCTGGAACAATTGCAAAAACCGGATTGCGACAACATCGAGGGGATGTCTCCCGCGATATCGATAGAGCAGAAGACCGCCGGCTCTAATCCCCGTTCCACCGTAGGCACCACCACCGAGATATACGATTATTTAAGGGTCCTGTTCGCGCGCATAGGCACGGCTTACTGTTATAACTGCGGGAAGAAGATAGCGAGGCAGTCGTCGCAGGAGATAGTCGACCAGGTCCTGAAGATGCCTGCCGGGACGCAGATCAGCATACTGGCGCCGAAGATAGCGGGAAGGAAAGGGGAATATAAGGAACTTTTTAAGGAGATAAAGAAGGACGGCTATACCCGCGTAAGGGTCGACGGCAGGATCGCGGAGCTGGAGAATGAGATAAAGTTAGACAAGGATAAGAAACATTCCATCGAGATCGTCGTCGACAGGCTGGCGGTCAAGCCCGACTCCAAAAGGAGGCTCGCGGATTCGATAGAGACGGCGCTCAAGGCCGGAAGCGGCGTACTTATAGTCAACGACGGCAGGAAGGACCGGTTCATGAGCGAGCTCTACGCGTGCGTCGATTGCGGGATAAGCTATGAGGAGCCGTCGCCGCGATCATTCTCGTTCAATTCCCCGTACGGGGCCTGCCCGGTCTGCAACGGCCTCGGCACGAAACTCGAGATAGACGCCGACCTTGTTATTCCCGATAGATCCAAGCCTGTCCTGGAATCGATCGAGGCCTGGAAACGCGGCGGGAGAGGGTACCTTTTGTATTACCGCGGCGTATTAAGGGAGGTCGCGGACCATTACCATTTCGATCTCGACTCGCCTTTCAACAAATTAAATAAGGAGATCCGGAAGATAATACTTTATGGAGCGGATATCGAGGTATGGGGCAGGAAGTTCGAGGGAGTCATCCCTCAGCTCGAGAGGCTCTTCCGCGAGACAGAATCCGGATTCCTGAAGGAAGAGATAAATAAATATATGTCTGTCCTGCCGTGCCCCAAATGCGCCGGCGCGAGGCTCAGGCCAGAATCGCTCGCGTTCAAGATCGGCGGCAAACCGATAAACGAAGTGACCGCATTGTCGGTAAAAGAGGCGAGGGTCTTTTTCGCGGGCCTCGACCTCAGCGGAAAAGAGGCGATGATAGCGCGCCAGTCGCTGAAGGAGATCCTCTCGAGGCTCAAGTTCATGGCAGACGTCGGGCTTGATTACCTTACCCTGGACAGGGCCAGCGGAACGCTCTCGGGCGGCGAATCCCAGCGGATACGGCTCGCTACGCAGATCGGCTCAGGCCTGGTCGGAGTCGTCTATGTCCTCGATGAGCCGTCTATAGGCCTCCACCAACGCGATAACACAAAATTACTCGAAAGCCTCAAGGCTCTGAGGGACTTAGGCAACACCCTTATAGTCGTGGAGCATGATGAGGCGACCATAAGGAGCGCCGATTACATCGTCGATCTCGGGCCGGGCGCGGGGAAGCACGGGGGAAAGGTCGTCTGCGCCGGGACGCTCGAAGAGTTCATGAAATGCAAGGATTCCCTTACCGCGAAATACCTGAAAAAGGAACTTAAGATCGAGCCGAAGCTTGCCAGGAGGGCTCTCGATGGAAGGAAATCCCTGGAAATAAAAGGCGCGCGCGAACATAACCTGAAAGATATAGACGTCACTATCCCGCTCGGGGTGTTCGTCTGCATCACCGGGGTGTCCGGATCAGGCAAATCCACCCTGATAGACGAGATTCTCTACAGGTCGCTCGCGCAAAAGTTTTACAGGGCGAAAGAGAAGCCCGGGGATTTTGACAAAATAACAGGGGCCGAAAATATAGACAAGGTCATAGTCATCGACCAGTCGCCTATCGGCCGTACGCCGCGCTCGAACCCCGCGACTTATACGGGAATGTTCTCCCCGATCCGCGACCTCTTCAGCAGGTTGCCTGAGGCGAAGATAAGGGGCTACAGGCCGGGCAGGTTCAGTTTTAACGTCAAGGGCGGCAGGTGCGAGGCCTGCCAGGGCGACGGCGTTATAAAAGTCGAGATGCATTTCCTGCCCGATGTCTATGTCACATGCGAGGTATGCAAAGGGGCGCGGTTCAACCAGCAGACTCTCGAGGTCCTTTACAAAGGACATTCGATAAACGACGTCCTTAAAATGACGGTCGAGGACGCCCTGCCGTTATTCGCGAATATCCCGAGGATAAGGGAGAAACTGCAGGTCCTAAACGATGTAGGCCTGGGCTATGTGGAGCTTGGGCAGTCCGCGACGACGCTCTCAGGCGGCGAGGCGCAGAGGGTGAAGCTCGCTACTGAGCTCTCTAAACGCTCCACAGGAAGGACTCTTTATATCCTGGACGAGCCCACGACCGGCCTGCATTTCGCGGATGTCGACAAACTTCTAAAAGTGCTGCATGCCCTTGTAGACCAAGGAAATACGGTCCTGGTCATAGAGCATAACCTTGATGTGGTCAAGACCGCTGATTATATAATTGATCTCGGCCCTGAGGGCGGCGATGAAGGAGGGGAAGTCGTCGCCGCGGGCAGCCCCGAAGATGTCGCGAAGAACAGGAAGTCGTATACTGGCAGTTACCTGGGTAAGTTATTGTCCCAAAAAGGTTGAAGAAACAGCTTCTTTCTGTTATATTAAGGTTGCCATGCGGATCAAATCCTTTCTTTATTCCCTTATATTCCTGACGGTTATGTCGCCTGCCGCCTTCCCGGCCGATGCGGGGCGGACAGATCCCGCGAAGGACGATTTTGTCCTTGCCCAAAAGGCCTTTGAGGACCAGTTTTACGACATCTCCATGGAGCAGATGGAGCGATTCCTTGCCAATTATCCGCAAAGCGGATACATAGATGAGGCGCATCTCGTCCTAGGCAGGTCATACCTTATGCTGGGCAAGAACGCGCAGGCGCTCAACGAGTTCGACCTGGTGGCCTCATCCGCTTCGGCGCAACGTTTTTACGACGAGGCGGCATACTGGTCCGCCGAGGTCTATTTCCGGAGCAGGGATTTCAAGCAAGCCCTTGACCAATACCAGAAAGTGATAGATTCGTTCCCCGCATCCAAATACATTCCGTTCGCCTATTATTCGAAGGGATGGTGCTATTACAACCTGAAACAATACGAAGCCGCGGTCGAGTCTTTCGACGCCTTTTTAAAAAAATTCCCCAATGACAGCCTTGTCGCCGACGCGAAATATAAGATAGCGGAATCAGTCTTCATGGGCGGAAAGACCGTTGACGCAAAGAAACGGCTTGAGGATTTTTTAAAAGAATTCCCTGTCTCGAAGAAATTACCGGAGGCGTATTATCTTTTGGGCGAGATCGATTACTCGTTGAAGGACTACGCGGCCTCGGCGAAAGACTACACCAAGGCCCTTGAGATAAACCCCTCGGCCGCATGGGCTCCTTTCGCGTTATACGGAAAAGCCTGGGCGTATTTCAAGACGTCGGACCATAAGTCCGCGCTAGATGCCTTTTTGGCCTTCCGCGGCAGTTATCCGGAGAGCCCGTTGACCGACTCGGTCGTATTCGGCGCGGGGCAATGCTACACTTCCATGAAGGATTATCCAAATGCCGCGGCAAGTTATGACGAGCTGATAATGAAATTCCAGAATTCCGCGGTGTTGGGCGACGCTTATTTGTGGAAAGGGGACTGCCTTTATAACCTCGAGAAGTATGCGGAGGCAAAGGAACTCTACGAAGAGGCCCTGGTAAAGTTCCCGGCCTCGGCGCTCCTGCCGCAATTCTATTATAACCTCGGATGGACGCTCCTGCGGCTCAAAGACCCGCAGAAGGCGGTCCAGGATTTCGAGGAGGTCGTGAAGCTGTCCCGGGACAGGAACCTGAAGGCCAGCGCGATATCCCTCATAGGCGACACGGCCCTCGACCTTAAAGATTATGAGAAGGCGAAGCGGTCTTACGACGGGATACTGAAGGATTACAGGGATTCCGTCATCTGCGATTACGCCCAATACCAGCTTGGGATAACAATGTTCCGGACCGGCGATTATGACGGCGCGGTCCTGGCTTTCCAGAGCCTTCTCGGCAACTTTCCTAATTCGAGGCTCAGGGAGGACGCGCTCCAGCAACTCGGGCTTTCGTATTTCCGGAACGGGGATTTCAAATCCGCGAACGAGGCTTTCCAGAAATTTATCGCGGCATATCCGAAAGGCCAGGATATAACCGAGGTCCTCTTCCAGCAGGCGAATTGCCTCTTTAACATGGCGAAATACGGGGAGGCGATATCGGCATTCAGCAATATCATTAAAGAGAATCCCGCTTCCGATCACGCCCGGCTCAGTTTTTACGAGATAGGCTGGTGTTATTACCAGTGGGGCAAGGAGAAGGATGCGCTGTCGCAATTCGACGACTACCTGGCGAAATACCCCAACTCGGATATAAGCGACGATGTCAGGATGTGGGAAGGTCAATATTATTACAATAAGGGCCAATTTACCAAGGCTAAGGCGTATTTTGATGCCCTGGCCGCCAAGTCGTCTCCGGGCGGCTCGTCGGCCGAGGCGGAATATTGGCTCGCCCTCATACTTTATAAGACCGGCGACGTCGAAGGGGCTACGCGGAAATTAGAGCACATAATAGAGGCGTATCCTTCCTCAAAGGCGGCGATGGAGAGCACGATAAAGGTGGGGGATATCCTCGCCGAGAGCGGGCGCGCAGATGACGCCGTAAAAGAGCTGAAGGGCATAACCGAAAAATATCCCGGGACCCAGTTCGAGAAGGTCGCGGACAAGAAAATAGGGGATATCTTCAAGCAAAGGAAATTGTATAACGCGGCGATAGAAAGGTACCGCCTCGCTATAACCGAGGCGCAGAGCGATTTCAATGCCGAGACCCAATTTTTGATCGGGGAGTGCTACGAGGAGGCGGGCGACGCGGACCAGGCCATCGCCGAATTCCTCAAGGTCAAATATCTTTATCCGGAGTTGACGAAATGGTCCGGCAGGGCCGGGCTGCGGGCCGCCACGCTCTTCGAGAACAAGGGCAGGTGGAAAGACGCGAGGAAGATCTATGAGGAGCTTTCCGGCACTAAGCTGCAAGAGGCGAAATACGCCAGGGAAAGACTCGAATGGATGGAAGATAACGTTCCGGAAAAAACGGGGGAGGTAAAATAATATGATGGAATGGATAATAAGGGGCGGCCCGATGATGGTGCCGATCCTCCTGTGTTCGGTCATCGCTTTCGCCGTTTTCATCGAGAGGTTTATCTATGTGCAGAGGATAAAGATAAATACGAGAAAATTCATGGGAGAGATCTCCTATTCTCTCAAGAGGAACCGCGCCGATGAGGCGATCGAGATGTGCGACAAGTCCCCGGGTCCTCTCCCCAGGGTCCTTAAGGCCGGCATACTGAAATACGACAGGACGAGGCAGGAGGTCAAGGAGGCGATAGAAGACGCGGCACTCCATGAGATACCGAAGCTCGAGAAGAATATCGGCGTGCTCGGAACCATCGCGCAGATAAGCCCGCTGCTGGGTTTCCTGGGGACCGCCATAGGGCTGGCGGAGATATTCCAGAAGATACAGGTCAAGGCCGCGGCTTCAAGCCCTGTCACGCCGGCGGACATATCCGGGGGGATATGGCAGGCGCTCATAGCCATGGTCGCGGGTTTACTTATTGCTATTCCGGCGGTCACGGCGTATAATTATTTTGTAAACAGGATAAATTATATAATACGCGAGATGGAGATAGGCGCGACTGACCTTGTTAACATACTCTCCGAAAAGAAGGCGGAATAGATGAGGTTCAATTTCTCGCGATTGAAGGCCATAGACAGCCGGTTCATCGAGGCGGTGCCGCTCGCCAATTGCGTATTGCTTCTTCTTGTATTTTTCCTTCTGACATGGAGCTATTCGGCGCAGACCCAGGCGGGTATCAGGGTAAGCCTGCCGAATGCGGTTACCTCCGAGACGGCCGGAGCGAGGGCCGAGGTCATAACCATTACCAGGGAAAAGGTATTATACCTGGGTAGCGACGCGGTCTCGCCCCAGGAACTCGCCTCAAGGATAGAGGCGCTGCCCAAAAAAGATTCGATCCTGATAAAGGCCGATAAGGGCACTTCGCTGGATCGCGTAGTGGAGGTCTGGGATATATGCAGGAAAGCGGGAATACGGCAGGTCAACATAGCTACGACACAGGTGAGATAACAGGCAGGCGTATATTCGCGCTGGCGCTTGCCGCCTCGCTGGCCTTGCATTTATTTTGGCTTTCTTCGGTAAGAATATCCGTTTCGGCGCCTGCCCCGTTGAACAGGCCGGAATCGGCCGTTTCTTTTATAGGTTCTATCCTGGAAGAGGGGCCGGTCTTTCCGGCGCCGGGCCAGGTCTTGGATGCCGCTGACACAGGCATCATGCGGCTGCGGGACCTCGCGGTCGGACCGGTGATGGCCGGAGATAGCGCGGTTCCGGGCGGGAGCGGGAGACTGGAGAGCGTCTCAGACCTCGATGTACTCAAGGAGATGGAAGAAAAGTCTCCTGCCGGCGCGGCGTTATACGCGAAACAGGTCCCTGAAAAACCCTTTGACGAAATAAAGGTCGCGTACAAGACCTACCCGTCGGAGATAGAGGGGCCGGCGAGGTTCAGGGAGGTCATTTACAAACCGGAGCTTCCAACCCACCTCCGGTGGGACGAGAGCCTGGGTGTCGATCTCGACAGGCTTGGGAACACATTTTCTGTAAAATTGAAATTTCTGGTATCGCCGGAAGGCAGGGTCGGGGCGGTAGAGAGGCTGTCTTCGTCCGGCCATCCGACGGTGGATATAATCGCCATGCGATACCTGAAGGAATGGCAGTTCGCGCCGCTTAAGGCCGCGGACCCCAAGGAAGAGCAATGGGGGACCGTAAGATTGAATTTTTCGCTCAATAAAGCTGAGGCAAGATGATAACGATCGAGTTGTCGTGGGCGGCGGCATTGTATTTATCCGTCTGTGTAGGGGTTCTTATCATTTATTGGGCTTTTTTCGAAAGGGTGAAAACCCTGCCTAACCGTTCAGCCTCGGACAGGAACGTGTGGCACTGCTCAGTATGCACATTTTTTTATATAGACAGCAGGCATTCGGATATATCGGTATGCCCGAGATGCGGAAGTTATAACAAGAAACAGATCGCGAATCAAGAAAAGGAGGTAAAGGGATGATAACCGAAATTGGAATCACGGCCGGTGAAATATGGCATTACCTTGACGAGCAAGGCGAGGTGACCCTCTCCCAGTTATGCGCGGGGATAGATAAACCGCGCGATGTCATTCTTATGAGCCTGGGCTGGCTCGCCAGGGAAGGGCACGTGGTCCTTGAGGGCGAGAAGGACTACAAGATCTTTCTTCGCAGGTAAGCGGGTTGAAGAAGATAGCCATCCTGGTCACTGCCGGCTCAAAAAAAGAAGCCGGGTTGATCGCGCGGGCGCTTGTGGAGAAAAAATTGGCCGCGTGTGTCAATATTATCCCTTCTATCAGATCGATATATGCATGGAAGGGCAGGATAGAGGCGTCTGAGGAATACCTTTTAATAGCGAAGACCAGGGAGAGCCTCTTTTCCCGGGTCGAGAAGGCCGTGAAGAGTTTGCATTCATACGAATGCCCGGAGATAACGGCCCTGCCTCTTACAAAAGGAAGCGCGGGTTATATGCGCTGGATAGAAGAATCGACCAGGAGATAAATACATGACAAAAAAGACTTTTTTAGCAGTGTTGATCGCCGTATTTGCGGTTTTTCCTTCTCTTTGCCGCGCCGGTTCGGCCGCCAGCGACGCTTATTTCAAGGGAATTGAACTGGCGTCTCAGGGAAATCTTGAGGAAGCCAAGGCGGAATTCCAAAAATCGCTGGGCGACGATTCGGTATATTCCTATGCCAGGCTGGAGATGCACGCCATCGATGACGTTTTGAAACAAAAAGCGAAGAGGGAGACGGCTATACTCGTATTCCAGGGCAAGCAATTGGCTACGCAGAAAAAATGGGACGAAGCCATCGCAATGTATAACAAGGCCATAAAAGAGAACCCGAATTACGGGTACGCTTTCATAAGCAAGGGGATCGCTTATATGTCGCAGGGCAACCTCGACAAGGCGATATCAAATTTCTCCGAGTCCATAGACGTCAGCCCCGAATACACCGAGGCGTACCAGAACCGCGGGGTTCTTCTCGAGTATAAGGGGCAGTTCAACAAGGCCATAGCGGATTTCGATAAGGCTATTGCGGCCGACCCCACTTCGTACGTCCTGTATTTCAACAGGGGAATGGCGCGTGTCTACAAGAACCAGTGCGACCTGGCGCTCCCGGACCTTAATAAGGCCATCGAGCTGAAGCCGAATTACGCCAAGGCGTATATAAATAAAGGGGTCGCGCTCGAGGACCAAAAGCGCATCGACGAGGCTATAGCGGCTTATAAAAAAGCTATCGAGCTGGATACTTCACAGGACAAAGAGATAGCCAAAGACGCCGAGGCGAGCATACGCTCGCTCGAGGCCGAAAAGAAGAAAGCCGATGATAGCAAAGAAAATAAATGAGATATTAAAAGACGACGACTTCATCGCCGTCGCCACCTGCGACTTGGAGGGGAACCCGAACGTCGCCCCGAAACTTTTCCTGAAGGTCGAGAATGACCATATATACCTGATAGATTATGTCATCGGAAGGACATTCCAGAATCTCGTGGTGAACCCGAAGGTATCGCTTGCGGTTACCGACAGGGACAGCCTGACAGGTTACCAGATAAACGGGCCGGTGGAAATACTCTCGACCGGCGCAGCGTACGATAAGTTCGTGGACGAATTCCAGAAAAAAGGGTTAAGCCTTTCATCCAGGCGTATAGTCGAAGGCGTCCTGCGGGGGGAGGGCCATACGAATTTCGAAGCGGCTTTCCCGAGCAAGGTGGTCGTTTTCAAGGTAAAAATAAGCGAAGTGGTCGAGATCAGGTCGAGCGGAGAACTGAAAAGGGAAAGATTATAGATTGCCTATACTAATTTCCCCGAATTTGTTATAATATCCATTCTGACCGGGTCATTTTTGTCGGCATCGGGGCTGTAGCTCAGCTGGGAGAGCGCTTGAATCGCACTCAAGAGGTCGGGGGTTCGATCCCCCCCAGCTCCACCATTTGAAAGGCTATGCGAAAAAAACTATTTTTCTTAGTGGCCTTATTGTCACTCTCCTCGCCGGTCTTCTCTAAGGATGCAGAGATCCAGAAGCCGGTCGTTGCCGGCTCGTTCTATCCCGCCGAATCGGTATTGCTCGCAGGCCAGATCAATAAATATCTCAATGACGCCAAACCCGAGGCCGTCAATGGTGAAATAATCGCGATTATTTCACCGCACGCCGGTTATATCTATTCCGGGCCGGTCGCCGCTTACGGCTATAAGGCCATATCCGGAAGAAAATATGACACCGTCGTAATAATAGGGATAAGCCACTTTACCCTCTTCGGCGGCGTAGCCTATCTCGATAAAGACCTTTACCATACGCCGCTCGGCGACGTCCCGATAGACCTCGAGTTTACCCGCAAATTAGCCAGGGCAGAGAAGGATACGTTATGTAATGATCCCCGGGTTTTCGAGGAAGAGTATTCTGCAGAGGTACAGGTCCCGTTCCTCCAGATGTCGATAAAGGATTTTAAGATAGTCGTCCTGTTGATAGGACGGCCCGATTATGCCACGTGCAACAAGCTCGCGAGAGGCCTTGTTAAGGTAATAAAGGAGAGCGGCAGGAAGGTCCTTATAGTGGCGAGCACCGACCTTTCGCATTATCTTAAATATGACGACGCTATAGCGAAGGACCGTGTCACATTATCCGAACTGCTCAATTTTGACGCGGTTCGTTTCGCCGAATCGGCATCGGCCCGCGAGTGCGAACTTTGCGGCTCAGGTCCGGTAGTAACCGCTATGATCGCGGGCAAGGCCCTCGGCGCAGATAAGGTCCAGATCCTTAAATACGCCAATTCCGGCGATACGGCCGGGGACAAAAGCCGGGTAGTCGGTTACGCCAGCGCGGCCATTTATAAATATAAAGAGGAGGGAGGCATGTTGAACTCCGGGCAAAAGAAAGAACTGCTGGATATAGCGCGGAAGACCGTCGAGTCATCCGTCAGGAACGGCAAGATACCGGAATTCAAAGAGACCGATCCCGGCCTGCTCGCCCAGGAAGGGGCGTTCGTGACTTTGCACAAGAAGGGGGAACTCCGGGGATGCATCGGTATGATCGTCGGGACCCAGCCTCTCTGGATGACGGTCCGCGATATGGCGGTGCAATCCTCTTCGCAAGACCCGAGATTCGAACCGGTCTCCCCCGGTGAGCTCAAGGATATAAAGATAGAGATATCGGTCCTTTCCCAGCCGAAGCGCGTAAAGGATATAAACGAGATAAAGGTGGGCACGCACGGCGTGATCGTAAAACGCGGTTTTTATGGCGGAGTTTATCTGCCGCAGGTGGCGACTGAGAATGGCTGGTCCAGGGACGAGTTCCTTACCAGCCTCTGCGCTGATAAGGTCGGGCTCCCAGTCGATGCCTGGAAAGACAAAGATACGGAGTTGTCTATATTCACCGCGCAGGTCTTCGGAGAGGAATAACCTTGAGCAGATTTTATGTGCCGCCGGAATGCGTGGCCGGAGGAAAGATCATTATCCGCGGCGATGAGCTCCATCACGCCAGGGATGTTATGCGCCTCGCAGCCGGAGACGGTATAGCGGTCTTTGACGGGTCAGGCAAGGAATACCACGGCGTCATATTGAACGTCGATAAGGAGCAGATGACCGTCGCGGTAGAAAAGACGGTCGAAAGGAAGGACGAAGGCTGCAGGCTGATACTGGTCCAGGCGCTCCCGAAACTGGACAAGATGGACCTGATTATCGAAAAAGCGACGGAGCTGGGGGCCGTGAAGATAATTCCGGTCACGACAGGGCGGACCGTTGCCCGGCCGGACGCGAAAAAGGAAAATTCGAAGGCGGAACGCTGGAGGAAGATAGCCCTCGTTGCCGCAAAGCAATGCGGCAGGACCACGATACCGGAGGTAATGCCGGTAACAGGGTTCGGGGATGCCTTGAAAATTTTAAACGACGCGGAGATCAAGATAATACCCTGTCTTTCCGGGGATACGAAGGCCCTGAAAGAAGTCCTGAAGGGCCGGAAGGTAAAGTCGGCCGCTGTCTTGATCGGCCCGGAAGGTGATTTTACGGATAAGGAAATAAATGACGCGAAAGCCGCGGGCGCCGTGCCGGTCTCGCTCGGCCCGGAGGTCCTAAGGTCAGAGACCGCGGCTATCTGCGCGCTTTCGGTCTTAAATTATGAATTGAGGTGGTAGATGGCTATTAAGGACGGCATTCTTATAGGCGAGATGCTGATAATCGATAAGGTGATCACTCCGGAACAGCTGGAGATGTGCCTTAATGAACAGAAGAAGTCCGGAAAATTCATCTGCCAGATAATCGCTGACCTCGGTTTCGCCACAGAGGAGAAGGTCCTTAACGTCCTCTCCAGGCAGCTCGGCATACCCTACGTAAAGCTCAAGGACAAAAATATCGCCAGGCCGGTAGCCGAAAGGGTCCCGGCGAGGTTCGCGGTCCATTATAAGTTGATGCCCCTGGAAGAGAAGGACGGCATCCTCTCCATAGTCGTGACCGACCCGCTCGACCTGCACACCCTCGACGACATAAAACTCATTTTAGGCTGCGAAGTCAGGCCGCTTCTCGGCGGCGAGAAGGATATTATAGAGGCTATCAAGAAGTATTACGGCATCGGAGCCGACACGATCGAAAGCATCATGGCCGAGACCGCCGCCTCAGGCGGGCCGTCCCTCGCTGTCGAGGAGGCCGAGGAGCTTGTCGAGGACGCCTCTATAATAAAATTCGTGAATCAGATAATCCAGCAGGCCTACCACGACCGGGCGACCGACATCCATATAGAGCCTTACGAGGACGAACTGAAGGTCCGCTACAGGATAGACGGCGTTTTATATGACGCCGCGATCCCCCCGAATATTAAATATTTCCAGTCGGCGATAATCTCAAGGGTCAAGATAATGTCGAACCTCAACATAGCCGAGCACCGCCTGCCCCAGGACGGCAGGATGAAGGTGAAAGTAGGCCAGGAGGACCTCGACCTGAGGGTCTCGATATTGCCGACGCCTTACGGCGAGAGCGTAGGCATAAGGCTGCTTTTCGCGAAGATGCTTTACAGCCTTGAGGATCTGGGTTTGGCCGATTTCGACCTCAAGATACTGAACGAGATGATAAAGAAGCCGCACGGGATAATACTTTTGACCGGACCTACCGGCTCAGGGAAGACGACGACGCTTTACGCCTGCCTCTCGAAGATCAATAACAGGGAACTTAAGATACTTACGATCGAAGACCCTATAGAATACCACCTTAAGGGGATCACACAGATCCAGGTCCATCCCAAGATCGACCTGACTTTCGCGAACGGGCTAAGATCTATGCTCAGGCACGACCCGGATGTGATGATGGTAGGAGAGATAAGGGACGTCGAGACTGCCGAGATATCGATAAGGGTAGCCCTCACCGGGCATCTCGTCTTTTCGACCCTTCACACCAACGACGCGGCCGGCGCGACGACGCGACTCCTTGATATGGGCATCGAGCCGTATCTCGTGGCTTCATCGGTCGAGTGCGTCATCGCCCAGAGGCTTGTCCGCCTCATCTGCCCGAAATGCAAACGGCCGGCGAAAGACGCGAAAACGGTCCTGCAGGAGCTCGGAATGAAGGACGTGCCGAAGGATGCCGAGATATACGAAGGAAAGGGATGCGAGGCATGCAAATTTACCGGTTACCGCGGCAGGACCGCCATACATGAGTTCCTCGTATTGAACGAGGAGATACGCGAGATGGTGCTCAACCACAAATCGGCCGACCAGATAAGAAGAAAGGCCGTAGCCCTCGGGATGAGGACTCTGCGCAACGCGGGCATCGAGAAGATCTTAAAGGGCTTGACGACGGCCGGCGAAGTAATGAGGGTAACGCCGAAGGAAGATATCCCGAATATGTAACACGGGGACGGAGTTTCGATTGGCAAGATTTTTTTACAGGGCTAAGAAGGGGATCGGCGACGTCGCGGAAGGCTATATAGAGGCCGACACCGAATATATAGCCGTCTCCAAATTATCGCAGATGGGATTGTATCCCCTCAGGGTGGACAGGCAGGAGGCGCGCGGCGGAGAGACAGGGTTTGGGTTCATGAACCGCGTAGGCACCAGGGATATGGCTGTTTTTACGCAGCAGTTCTCCGACCTTTTGGGTTCCGGCCTTACCCTGATAAACGCCCTCGGTGTCCTCTCCGACCAGATAGAGAACAAGGCGTTGAAGTCCGCGCTGCAGGATGTGATAGTCCAGGTGAAGGACGGCGCCTCGCTCTCAGGCGCGTTCGCCAAGCACCCGAAGATCTTCTCCGATTTTTTCGTGAGCATGATAAGCGCGGGCGAGGTAGGAGGCGTACTGGAGAAGATCCTTAAGAGGCTCTCCGACCATTACGAGAAAGAGGAGGACGTAAAGAGCAAGATCCAGGCCGCCATGGCCTATCCGGCGCTCGTCCTCTCGGTCGGCGTCTTGACGGTCTTTGTCCTCCTGTCGTTCGTCATCCCGCGGTTGACGGTGATATTTTCCGAATTTGGTCAGTCCCTTCCGCTCCCCACAAGGATACTCGTAGGGATAAGCGATTTCTTCGCTCAATTCTGGTGGCTGATGGTCCTGGCTGCCGCTATCATATTCTTCCTGGTCGTAAGGGTAAACTCCACAAAACAGGGAAAGACCCAGGTCGACAGATTTTTACTGGGCCTGCCGCTGCTCGGGGATTTCCTCAAAAAGGTCGAGGTGGGAAGGCTCTGCAAATCTCTTGCCACTCTTCTCGATAACGGTGTCCCCATACTCCATTCTATCGAGGTAATATCCGCGACAGCGACGAACGAGGTGCTAAGGCAGGAGTTCGAGAGGATAGGCAAGTCGATAAAAGACGGCCTCTCATTCTCCGGGGCGATAAAGAACAGCCCGCATTTCCCGGCCTTCGTGAAGAACATGATATCGGTCGGGGAGGAGGGCGGCTCGCTCGAGGTTTCGCTTTACCGCATCGGGGATTCTTACGAACATTACGCCGACAGGCTTATTAAGATAATGACGTCGCTTATAGAGCCTCTTATGATACTGGGTATGGGAGCGGTCGTGGCTTTTATAGTGGTCGCGATGCTCCTGCCGATATTCCAATTGAACCTTATGGTAAAATAAAGGAGGGATCATGCGCGCGAGGAGCGGGTTCACTTTCGTAGAGATATTGCTTGTGGTGGTGATCATCGGGATCTTGGCGTCGATGGTATTGCCGAGGTTCGTCGGGAGGTCGGAGGACGCCAGGAGACAGGTCGCCATGTCGGATATAAATACTAGTATAGCCACGGCCCTGGACATGTATGAACTTGATAACGGGCAATATCCCGATAAATTAGACGACCTGCTCGTCAAACCGGGAGACCTGAAATCGTGGAACGGCCCGTACCTTAAGAAGAGGCCGGTTGACCCGTGGGGCCGCGACTACGTCTATAAGCCGAGCACCGACAAGAAAGATTATGACTTGATGAGTTACGGCAGGAGCGGCGTCGAGGGCAGCGACACCATCTCCAATAAGCAACCCGTCTCCGGGCAGCAGTAGGCCGTTATCCATGGCGTTTCAACGCCGCTGTCTCCGGGGCTTTACGTTCGTCGAGCTGATATTTGTTGTAACACTCCTGATCATTCTTGCGGCGGTCACGGTCCCGCAGTTCAGGAGATCGTTCGATTCCCTTGTCCTGCAGAATTTCATTTCTGATCTTACTTCCATGGCGATGTATGCGCAGGCAAAGGCGATAAGCGGCAGCGCCGAGGCGAGCGTGGATTTCGACCTGCCGCAGAAGCGTATCCTGACAGAAGACCACCTCGTATTACGGGACTCTTACGGGGTTGACGTCGACCAGTGGGTAACCGGGAAGGTGAAGTCGATACCCGATTCCGTCCTGGTCGACCTGAAGGCGGGCAAGGCCAAGATAGTCTTCTATCCGGACGGGACGTCGGACAGGGCTGATTTCGAGATCAAGGGGAAATACGGCGGGAAATATTCGGTATCGGTAGACCCGGGGACAGGCTATGTCAATGTTAAGCAGACGGAATAGGAAGGGATACCTCCTCCTCGAGGTGGCGGCGAGCATTGCCGTCATCGCGATAGGCCTGGCGGTCATATTGCGCTCTTTTACATCATCCCTGCGCGCCTCGAAGATAGCGCAGGAGTATTTTGAGGCGTCGCTCTTGGTGCAGGACAAGATGGCCGGGCTCGAGATAGAGGAGAAATTGGCCGGGGGTGTCGCCGCGTCCGAGGAGTCCGCCCGGATCTCCGGGACGCCGTACAATCTGGAAACAAGGATAACGAAGATAAGCGACGAGGACACTCTTAACCAGGTCATTACCATAATATCCTGGACGAATAAAGAACGCAACGAGAAGATCGGAATAGGCACTTACCTTAAGGGCCAGGCAGGCGTAGAATGAGGAAGCGCCGCGCAGGGTTCACACTTGTCGAATTATTGATAGCGATGCTGATATTCTCCATCGTCTCTATCTCGATATATCTTTCATTTAATGTGGGCATCCGCGCCTGGCAGAAAGGCGAGGGGAGTTACCGCAGCAGGCAGGAGGTCCGGTATCTTTTGGGCACGCTCTCGCGCGAATTAAGGAACGCCGTCAATTCGCAGGTGATAGTATTTTCCGGGAGCGCGGATTCCGTCTCTTTTTGCAGGGCGGTTAACGGCCTATTCAGGGTGACCTACGAGTTTGACGAAGGGGAGAAAGCGGTATACAGGGTATTGCGGAACTATAAGGATAACGGCGCCGGAACGAGGTCCCGGTTGGCGTCCGGGATATCCGCCGTTAAATTCCGGTATTTATACAAAAAAGACGGAAGACCGGTATGGGGTGATTCCTGGCAGGAAGATTATAAAGAAGTCCCGTTCGGCGTCCAGGTATTTTTGACATATAATACAGGCGGCTCCGCCGAACCCCTTAAGATATCCCGGACGGTATTGATACCTACGGGAACGCTGAAAGATGAAGAGGTGATCACTCCTTGAATAGAGGGGCCATCCTTATAATAACCTTGTGGATTTTGGCGATTTTGGCTATACTTTCAATTGGGATAGGCGGCAGGATGGGGCTTGAACTGAAACTTACCGGTTTTAACAGGGACAGCGCGGCTGCCCTGTACCTTTCCGAGGCCGGCGTAAAACGCGCGGCGGCCGTCATCCTCAGCAAGAAGAACCACACGATGGATACCCTGAACGAGCAATGGTCATGCAATAATGAGGAAGCCAACCCGCTTTTCAAGGATATCAAGATAGGGGAGGCCGGTACCTTTACCGTAAGTTATCACTCTTCCGATAAACGGGTCTTTTACGGCGTCCAGGACGAGGAAGCGCGTATAAATATCAATAACGCGCCCGGGGATGTCATCAAGCGGCTTATCGAGTATTTTGACCTTACAGAAGACGCCGGCGAGATCGCGGCTAGCATAGAAGATTGGCGCGACGAAGACGATATCCGCAAGGCCGGTTCCCAGGAATACGTTGAATATGATTACACTGAAGAGGGATACAAGAAAAAGGATCTCCCTTTTGACTCGATAGATGAGGTCTTGTTGGTCAAGGGCGTAAACCGCGAGCTCTTCGATAAGATAAAGGGATATATCACCGTATACCCGATAACCGGCACGGGCTGCCGGATAAATGTGAATACGGCCCCGTTGCCCGTACTTATGGCGCTGGGTTTTTCGCAAACCGAGGCCGAAACTATAATTGCCGCCAGGATCGGCCCGGATACGCCGGATAATACGCATTTCGTCGACAAGAATGACTTCATAGATTTCCTGTCAGGCGCGAATATCACGTCGCTGACGGAAGCGAACAAGGCGCTCGTATCTTGCGGTTCCAATTATTACAGGGTGATATCGAAAGGTTACGCTTCGGGCGGCAGGGCGGTAAAGACCGTTACCTGTGTCATCTCGGTAACGGGCGGAAGCGTTCTCTACTGGAACGAGGAATAGGCGATGGGATTATTTACCGACAAGACTAAAACGGCGATCGAGATACGCGAATCTGAGATAAAAGTCATCCAGATATCGGTGAGCGGCCCGGCCGCGGCGGTAGAGGCCTGCGTCAGCGAGGCGGTGCCGTCGAATGACGCCAAAGCGGCTTCAGAGGCGTTACGGAAGATCCTCAAAAACTATAACATAAAACCAAAAGAGACAGTCCTCGTAATACCCAGGCAATCCGTGACGACCAAGACGATGAGCCTTCCGTCCCATGACCCGGCGGAGATAGAAGAGATGGCCGGGTTCCAGGCGATAAAACAGATACCCTATCCCAAAGAGGAGATAACATACGGCGTCAGCCCGATAGAGACGACGGCCGAGGGCTATTCAAAAGTGATGCTTGTCATCTGCCACAAAGATATGGTCGAGAGGCCGCTTGAAGTGATGAGGTCCTGCGGATTCTCCCCTTCGAAGGTGACGCTGAGCTCTTTCGGTATCCTCAACTGGCTAAGGATGGATCCGGAGTTCATGGCCGGGGCAGGCGCGGCGCCTGTTATCGTCGTGGAATGCGATAAGTCGACCACAGACATCGTGATCGCCGATAAAGAGAAGGTAATATATACACGCGGACTCACTTTCGGCTCCGGCGGGGGCGCGGATTACATCGAAAGGCTCAAGGAAGAGATAACGAGGACCCTGGCGACATTCGAAAAGGAATCTTTGACCTTGAAACCCGTAAAGGCTGTCTTTACCGGTTATCTGCCCGGGATGGAAGCGCAGAAGGAATCGCTTGAAAACGCGATGGGGATAAAGGTCGAATTCAGGGACGCGTTCAAGGTGTTTCCTTCCGGGGTACCTGAAAGATCCAGGCCTTTCGCCTCAACAGGTTCGTTCGCTTCCCTTATAGGCAATGCGGCCGGACCGGACAGGGTAGACCTCCTGCCCAGGAAATTCAAGGCTGCCAGGTCGGTGAAGATAAGGAGGAAAGAGGCTTTGGTCTCCCTTTCGCTGGCCGCGGCTGTCCTGATACTTCTATCTCTTGTTGTCGTGAACAAGCTGCACCAAAAGGAAGAATTATTGAGGGCGCTCGAACTGAGGTTGAAAAAGACGGCCCCGTCGGCGCAGGAGATCGGCAGGAAGAAGGAGTTAGCCGATATCGTCAGGGCCGAATCATCCCAAAGGGCGAGGCCGCTTTTGGTATTGAACGAATTCTACAGGATCGCGCCCCCTTCGATAAACCTCGCGCTGTATAAATACGAGGAGGGGAGGGTGGACATAAAGGGGACGTCGTCAGCTTTGTCCGAGGTGTTCAGGTTCGTCAAGCTGCTCGACGACTCGCCGTATTTTGAGAACGCCGAAGTGAAATACGCCGCAAAGAGAAAAACCCCGCAAGCCGAATTCGTGGATTTCGAGATATCCTGCCCGTTATCCGGAAAGGCGGGCAAATGACATTATTAAACCTCAGCGGCCGGGAGAGCAGGCTTTTTTATCTTACATTGGCGGTGATAGTCGCATGGACCGCCCAGGCGTTCATCTTAAAACCGGTCTCGACAAAATGGAAGCGGCTTAACGATGAGATAGCCGCGGACAGCCTCAAACTGGAAAAGAGCGAGCGCCTCATCGGCAGGACAGGGCCGATAACCGGCGATTATGAAAAGGCCGCGTCGGCCCTCAGGATGGCCGGTTCGGCGGAAGAGGAGATGGCTAAATTCCTCACCGAGATCGAATCCCTCGCGAATACGACCGGAGTCCACATAAACGAGATAAAACCCCTGCCCACGAAAAAATTCAGCCTTTACAGGAAGTTTTACGCCGACCTCGAGCTGGAAGGGGACATGATACAGATATCAGATTTCATGCGTAAAGTGCAGAATTCCGCTCATCTGCTGGCTATCGATAGATTATCGCTAAATCCGAAACAGGCCGGCTCGAACATCCTCAGGTGCGGTATCGTAATTTCCAAAATAGCTATCCATTAACCCATTCTTCAAAAAATACTTGACAAGATAAGTATGATTTTATATACTGCTCCCTGAGTAGGGAGTAGAAGATGAGCGCTCATAACCTATATTTAGTTAAAGATTTAGCAAGATTGACCGGACTTTCCATAGAAACGGTGAAATA
This sequence comes from Candidatus Omnitrophota bacterium, assembly GCA_041653595.1. Taxonomy (NCBI): domain Bacteria; kingdom Pseudomonadati; phylum Candidatus Omnitrophota; species Candidatus Omnitrophota bacterium. The sequence continues at coordinate 20,586 of JBAZFB010000011.1, forward strand.
TTACCTCAAAATAAGGCTTATCTCCGAGGTAGGCAGGAGCCCTGAGACGAATTTCAGGTATTTTGATGAATCTACTATAGACAGGTTGAACAGGATAATAGGTTTAAGACGGGATAAATACCCGATAAAGAAGATCCTCGAATTACTGGAACCCGGAAGGGTCTCAAGTTGAGTTATTATAAAGCGCTTGCCCTTGAGAAAGAACCGTTTTCAACAAGCCCGGATCCCGCCTTTTTCTTCCGTTCCCAATCGCATGAATCTGCCCTCAACAGGCTGGAGATCACGATAAGGTTGAGGCGCGGCCTGAGCGTGGTCCTGGGCGACGTGGGGACGGGAAAGACGACGCTCTCGCGGACCTTGCTGCAATCATTCCACGGTGACGATAATTTCATATTCCACATGATCCTCGACCCCAGCTATAAGACGGAATTCCAATTCCTCTCGAACCTCGCGAAGATGTTCGGGATCAAACCGGCATTCAGGTCGACTCTTGAATTCAAGGACGCAATTGAAAAATACCTCTTCCAAAAAGGCGTCGACGAGAACAAGACGATAATCCTCCTCATAGACGAAGGCCAAAAGCTTGACGCCAACCAACTCGAACTCCTGAGGATATTATTGAACTATGAGACCAATGAATTCAAGCTCCTGCAGCTTGTCATACTGGGCCAGGTCGAGCTGCTGCCAAGGATAAGGAAGATAAAAAATTTCATGGACAGGATCGCCCTTAAATACCTGATAAATCCCCTGGACGAGGCTGAGACAAAACAGATGATAGAGTTCAGGCTGAAACAGGCGGGTTATGCGGCCCAGGCCCCGCTCTTTACGGACGATGCGATAAAATATATATATGAACATACGCAGGGATATCCGAGGAAGATCGCCTTGCTCTGCCACGATTGCGTGGAGACCGTCATAATGGACGAGAGGACCGCCATAGACCGCGAGATCGTCCAGGCTGTTATAGGCAGGGAGGTAAGTTAATGCCCGAGGAATTCACAAGCCCGGAAGAAAAACTATTAAGGCTCATCCGCGGCGAAAGGAAACCTAAGAATAGGCCCGTTCCGCTCCAGGAGATGGAGATATCCGTCCCGCATGAACGCGAGGCCGGTCCGGCTCCTGCCGGGCAGGACCGCAGGCCCGCGCTGCCGCAGCTTAAAAGCAGCGGAGATTACGTCAAATTTATAAACATAACCCTGATAACCGTCCTTATCGTCGCCGCCGCCGTCCTTTTGATCGACGTCATAAGCTTTAACCTGAAACGTCCGGCCTATATACCCGAACCCGCCAAGGGGGCAGCCGCGCGCCAGGAACCGCAACCACGGCCCGCCGCCCCGGCCCAGGCATATCCATCTTCCGCATCCGTTGAGATCCCGGATGATTCGGCGCTGCTAGCGTCGAAAGATCTTTTTAAGGCGTCCCCGGTCCAGGCCGCTACCGCGGCAAGGCCCGCCCAGGCCTCCTTCGACAAGTTAAAGGATTTTACGCTGAAGGGGATAATAGCCGGTGATAAACCCCAGGTGATCCTGGAGGACGGAAAGAACAAGAAATCATATTTTCTTTACAAGGGCGATTCATTGGACAATATAAGGGTTGAGGATATACAGTCGGACAAGGTCATTTTGTCGATAAACGGTGAAGTGCTCGAACTTACCTTATAAGAGGAGAATACCATGGACAGGGTCAATATGAAGTTTTCAAGGTATCTCACGGGATTTCTGGCATGCTTTATTTTCATCTCTTTCGCGGCCGGTTCCTTCGCCCAGTCCCCTATCTCCGCGCAGAAGATCACGCTCGACCTGAAGGGGATAGATATAATCGACACCTTTAAGATAATATCGCAGAGGACCGGCATGAACATCATCGCGTCGAAGAGCGTGACCGGCAAGGTCACGATCTTCCTGAAAGATGTCGATGTCTGGGACGCCTTCGAGATAATACTCCTCTCGAACGACCTGGCCTACGACGTTCGCAATGATATCGTGAACGTCATGACCGGACGGGAATACGAGGCGATGTACGGGGAGCGTTTCAAGGATAAGAAGGAATTGGCCACTATCAAGCTTAATTACGCGAAGGCGGTAGAAGTGGCTAAAGCCGTCACGCAGGTCAAGACGACCATAGGGAGGGTCATAGTAGATGAAGGTTCGAACTCCCTTATATTAATGGATAGCGCCGGAAGGCTCGCGCAGATGAAGGAGATGGTCGCCTCGCTCGATTCCCCTACGGTCACTAAGGTCTTCACGCTGGATTACGCGAAGAGCGATAAATTGAACCCCAAGATACAGGATATGATCACGAAAGGACTGGGTTCGGTCCGGTTTGACGAACGCACGAATACCGTGGTCGTGACCGACCTTCCGGGAAAAGTGGCGGATATCGAAAGGGTAATAAACGCTTTTGACGAAAAGACCCGGCAGGTCCTCATCGATGCCAAGATAGTCCAGGTGGAGTTAGATGACAAGTTGACCACCGGGATAGACTGGCAGACGATCTTAAAGAAAGTCACTGTCGACCAGAAGCTTACCGCCAACCTGACCTCAGGCGGCACCTTGACGATAAGCACGGGCTTCGGGGACGGCAATACCTTCAATTCAGTCATCCAGGCCCTTAAGTTGGTAGGGAACACCAAGATCATCTCCAGCCCGCGCATTACCGCGCTCGACGGCCAGGAGGCTAAGATAATGGTGGGCACGAAAGAGGCCTATATTACCGGTACCACCACAACGCCGGCTGCCGGAGCGGTAACCACCGCGGAGTCGGTAAATTTCGTAGATGTCGGTATACAGCTTTACGTGACCCCGTCCGTGAACAAAGACGGCTATGTATCGATGAAGATAAGGCCTGTGGTCAGCTCGGTCGGCAGCAGGATCAAAACCACGGCGTCCCCGGACGGCGTGCCTATAGTAAAGACCTCCGAGGCCGAGACGAGCGTAGTGGTAAAGGACGGTGTGACTATCGTGATGGGAGGGCTCATAGAAGACACCAAAATAAGGACCGTAAACAAGATTCCGGTCCTCGGCGATATTCCCTTTTTCGGCGCGGCTTTCAGGAATGTCATAGACGAGACAAAAAAGACGGAGTTGGTCATTTTCCTTACGCCCACGATCATATCGGGAGATACGTCGCAGCCGATCCCGAATATGAAAGATTCATCGTATTCCGACTACTACGGGAGTGTCCGGGACAGGATAGTCAACCTCGACCTGTATAACCAGACGGTAAGGACGAAGATCCTTAATACCGCTCTGCGGTCGATGCCGCAGGAGAAGCTCACCGGAAACGCCGTAGTGGCTTTTTCCCTTTTCGATGACGGTTCGCTTTTCGGCGAGCCGGTAATAATAAATAAAGCAGAGCCGGCGTTGGCCGACCTGGCCATAAAAAGCGTCAAAGATTCGACTCCTTTTCCGCCTTTTCCGAAAGACCTGGGGAAAGGGACAAAGGCCTTCAAAATAACGCTATCGTTCGAATAAATCTATTGACAAAATACGCGATATATGATATTTTTTAACTAACAATTCGGAATAAAGATAACAAAATAGTCTTGGCACTCCCCGACCGAGAACAATTTTGGGTGTTCAACTGTCGGAAGGGAGGGTGCCAATTTGCATTTCAAGAACCTGGAACTTTTTGGCTTCAAGTCGTTCGCTAACAAGACGGAATTGAATTTTGAGCCTGGCGTAACGGCGATAGTCGGGCCTAACGGCTGCGGTAAATCCAACATCTCCGACTCGATCAAGTGGGTCCTCGGAGAGACCTCTGCCAGGGAGATCCGCGGCACGAAGATGGAAGACGTCATCTTCAGCGGCACCGACGGAAAAGAAGCCCTTGGTTTCGCGGAAGTATCCCTCACGATAGTAAACCAGCCCAAGATCCTCCCTACGGAATATGACGAAGTCACGATCACAAGGCGCGTATTCCGTTCCGGGGAGAGCGAATATTTCATAAATAAGACTCCCGTAAGATTAAAAGATATCAATGAGCTTTTGATGGGGACCGGCATCGGCACGTCCACTTATTCCCTTATGGAGCAGGGCAGGATAGCCGAATTGTTAGACTCTCGACCCGAAGAGAGGCGTTACGTATTCGAGGAGGCCGCCGGGATCACAAAGTACAAGGCCAAGAAGAAGGAGGCCTTGAGAAAACTTGAGCAGACAGAGGCGAACCTCCTCAGGGTAAGCGACGTGATAACGGAAGTGAAGCGCCAGATAAACTCCATCGAGCGCCAGGCGAATAAGGCCAGGAAATATAAGGAAGATTTCGAGAAGCTGAAGGAGATGGAGGTATGGACCGCTGCGGCGGAATTCAAGAAGATAAGGCAAGAAGAAGGCAGTATATCGTCCGACAGGGATTCCCTGGCGGCGAAGGAGTCCGAACTTAATTCCGTCATCTCGGAGCTGGATACGAAACTGGCCTCGCTGCGCGACGACCTGGCGAAAGTCGACCAGCGGTTGTCGGACGCGAAAGCCAACGCGGTAAATATAGAAGGCCAGGTTGAAAGGAATAAGGACAAGATATCCTATAATTCCGAAAGGTCTAACGAGATCAATTCCAGGATCGCGGGGCTGGAAAAAGATATCGACGGTAACCGCGAAAGGCTTTCCAACCTGGAGAACGAAGTGGGCCGCCTGAATTCCGAGGCCGGCCTTTTCAGGAGCAACGAGGAAAATAAGAAGTCTGAGATAGAAGAAAAGACCAAATATCTTGAGGCCATCGCCGAGACGGTAAAGACCTGCCAGCAGAACATAGAAAAGGCGAAACTCTACGTCGTGGATATTGCGGCAGGGCAGACGAAGGCCCGCAACGAATTGACGAAATTAGTCGCGCACACCCAGCACCTGGGCGCGCGCCAGAGAAGGATAGAAGTAGAGAAGAGGAAGGTCGATGAGGAGAGGGCCGCCTCCGGGCAGAAACTCGGCGAGCTGGTGGCCTTCGTGGAAAGGATATCCAAGGATATAGAGAACCTTAACTGGAAAAAGGCCCAGGCCGAGGGGGACTTAAGCTCGCTAAGCGAAGAGATAGCGAACCTCGAGGTCGAATTCCAGGGCCTTAGTTCGGAATTGACCTCGGCGCAATCGCGCCTCACTTTCCTTGAGGACCTCAAGGCCAAATATGAGGGTTTCTCGCTCGGAGTAAAGAGCGTCCTGAAAGAAGTGGAGAGGGGCTCACCCATATCGCAGGGCGTAGTGGGCATAGTTGCCGACCTGATCGAACCTTTCCAGGGTTACGACAATGCCATAGAGGCGGCTTTAGGGGACCTGGTACAGGCCGTCATCGTCAAAGATAATGAGACCGCGAAAAGACTCATCAAATTCCTGGACGAAGGTTCTCTCGGCCGCGCCACGTTCATACCGCTGGAAGGCGTCTCCCGTTCAGGACCAAGGACAGACCTCATAAATTACATAAAAGCTGACGGGAACGTAAAAAGCGTCATCGAATTCCTGTTGCGCGATACTTACCTCGCGGATGACCTGGAATCCGCGTTCGGCTCGATAGCCGGACGGCAGGACCATGTCAGGCTCATAACCAAGAACGGCGAAGTCGTGGAGAAAGGGCTTTCGGCCGGAGGTAAGGTCCAAAAGGCGGAAGGTTTCGGCCTGATAGGAAGGGACGCCAAGATAAAGGAATTGAGGATAACAATAGAAAACCTGAAGGCGAAGTCCGAGGCCCTCGAACGCGGCCTCCAGGAGAAGAAGCAGCTCAGGGACTCGCTCCAGACAGAGGCGAAGGCTGTCGCCGAAGATATACATAAGATCCAGATAGATAACGCCAACAAGATCAGCGAAAAAGCCGGCCTCGAAGAAGCCATGAACAAGCTTAACGAGGAGGAGTCGCTGTTGAACCTGGAACTCGGTGAAGTGAACTCCGAGATAGACACCTACGTGACCAAGGAGGAGGAGTTTAAGAAAGAGCTCGCCTCGCTCGACGACGAAGACGCGAAGGTCCAGGATACGATCAAGTCGAACCAGGACACGATAGCGCTCAAGCTGAAAGAGAGGGAGGATACGCTTGTCCTTATAACACAGAGCAAGACCGAGCTGGACATGCTTAAGGACAAGGAGATCTCGGTAACCAACGCCCTCTCCATGATGGCGAGGTCGTTCGATGACGAAAAAGCCGGCCTCGCATCCAAAGATAAGGAGATCGCCGATTCCAAGGTAAAGATATCCGAATTAATGGTCGAATCGGAACAGCTTGCCAAGAGGAACGAGGAGCTCGTCAGCGCCAGGATAGCGGCGGAATCCGATTCGCGCCGAATATTGGATGAAAGAAAAGCCGCAAGCGATTCCATATCCCGCGTAGAGAACGAGGCAAAGGAGGCCCAGAAGTCCTTTAACGAATTGAGCGGTCGCCTGCATACCCTTGAGGTCAAGACCACCGAGTTCAATTACAAGAAGAACAGCCTGCGCGACAGGCTGGTCCAGGTCTATAAAGTCGAGACCGACCTTGAGCAGGCGGCCATACCCGAAGGCATAAACTGGGACGAGACGAACGAAAAGATGGAGGCCCTGCGCTCCAAGCTAGAAGGCATGGGCCCGGTAAATCTTGTCGCGATAGAAGAGCACCAGGAGCTGCAGGAGAGGTACAATTTCCTCACCACGCAGCAGCAAGACCTGGTCTTGGCGAAAGACGACCTGCACAAGGCGATAAACAAGCTCAATAAGACGACCCGCGAGATGTTCCTCGAGACCTTCCAAAAGATACAGGCCGAATTCAGGGATATGTTCAGGCTGCTCTTCGGCGGAGGCGACGCGGAGTTGCTGCTTATCGACCAGGAGGACATCCTTGAGAGCGGCATTGAGATAATCGCGCGTCCCCCGGGAAAGAAACCGCAGTCGATATCGCTGTTATCCGGAGGCGAGCGTTCGATGACCGCGATAGCGCTCCTCTTCTCCATATTCAAAGTGAAACCCAGCCCGTTCTGCGTGATGGACGAGATGGACGCGGCGCTGGACGAGGCCAATATAGACAGGTTCTGCAGGGTACTGAAGGATTTCGTGAAGACTTCACAGTTCATAATAATAACACATAACAAGAAGACGATTTCGGTGGCCGACGTAATGTATGGCATCACTATGGAGGAGTCGGGTGTATCGAAGATCGTTTCGGTTAAGTTTTCACAAGAGCTGGAGGCGAAGACAGCTTAAGGTTATTTGGACCTGTAGGCGCAAACTTTGTTTTTGCCGGTCCTCTTCGCTTCATACAGCGCCATATCAGCTAAGTAGATCAGCTTTTCTTTATCGAGCGCGTCTTCTGGGTAGGTAGAGAGGCCCGCGCTTATGGTAAGGTTCTTGGCGGGCTGGACTTCCTGTCCTTTAAACTCGAAATTTTCTATCGCCATCCTGAGGTTTTCCGCGATCGCATAAGCAGGGTCTTTACCCTGGTTGGGAAGTATCACGGCGAACTCCTCGCCGCCGTAACGCGCCACAAAACCCTTCCCGTCGCAGACGGTCTTTAATATCCTCGCCACATCGCGGAGTATCTGGTCCCCCATCTGGTGCCCCATCGTGTCGTTATAATTCTTGAAATTATCTATGTCGAACATGACCATGGAGAGCTGGGACTTGCTCTCGTAGGCCTTCTTTAATTCCTCGGTCAGTAGGAACTGGAAATAGCCGTGGTTCCAGAGCCGCGTCAGCGTATCGGTATTGGACTGGTAAACCGTCTGCTCATAGAGGCGCGAATTCTCGATCGCGAGGCCGGCGTGGTTCGCGAACATCGTCAAAGTCCTTATGTCGTCCTTGAGTATAGGTTTTTTCGTGAAAAGGTTGTCGGCCAGTATCACCCCTACAACTTTATCCTTTGCCTTGAGCGGGACGGTCACGAAATACTCGGTCCTTAAGAATTGCAGGACAGGGTCGTTAGCTGTCTTATGGCGCGCCTCGTCCGTGGTTATCTCCATGCTCATACCTTCGAGAACGGTCACGGCAAGCACCCCGGCATCCTCACGTAAGGGGATCTTTATGCCCCTTACCGCCTTATCAAGGTCGGAGCCGCCTTTTTTATAGAAGGTATAGGCCGATATAAGGTCTTCGAGCGACATCTGCTGGGAAGATATCCTGCTCCAGATGAGGCCGGCCTCTTCTCCGGAATGGGGGCCTAAACCCATCTTTCCCTCGAGCGTGTTCTCCTGCTCGTTCACGAGGAAGAGCATGGCCCTGTTGAAGCCGAGGCCCGCGTGTGAGGTCACCCCTGTAAGTATAATAAAGAGGATCTCCTCGAGGTTGAGGGTAGAGCGCATCGCGTTGCCGATCTCATAGAAGATCGCCAGCTCAGCGCGTATCCTGTCAAGCCTTTCCTGTACGTTCTTTTTTTCCATAACGGGATTAATGATACCCCATATACCGCGGCTTGTCAATAAGACCCCTTATGCGGGCGGGCACCCGCTTGAACCTTAATCGCTTGACAATAAGCGGTACATAGTATAAAATTATTACATCTTCGGGAGGGGTGAAATTCCCCACTGGCAGTGAGAGCCTGCGAGTCTCATATCCATATGTTTTAAGGATGGGACAGATCCGTTGTAACCACGGAGCCAATAGTCAAAGTCTAGATGGGAGAAGATAAGCGGTTTTTATGCCGCCATATCGCGTATTTTTACCCGAAGAGAGATCTTCGGGTTTTTTATTGCCGAAGGCAATAATACTTGTAGCCTGTAAGGCTACAAGTATAGGAAGGGACTAAATGTTCAACACGATCAAAGAAGCTATCGGGGATATCAAAAAGGGCAGGATGATCATCGTCATCGACGACGAGGACCGCGAGAACGAGGGGGACCTGCTTATGGCCGCTGAATTCGTCACGCCCGAGGCGATAAATTTCATGGCGAAATACGGCCGCGGCCTTATATGCGTCCCCATGGAAGAGAAACGCCTTCGCGAGCTGGGGATAGAGGTTCTATCCGAGACCGGCGGGGGTAATTTTAACACCGCGTGGACGATGTCGATCGACGCGAAGGAAGACGTCACTACCGGCATATCCGCCCATGACAGGTCAAAGACGATAAAGACGCTCGTAAATCCCAGGTCGAAGCCAGGGGATTTCAGCCGGCCCGGCCATATCTTCCCGTTGAGGGCGAAAGAGGGCGGGGTGCTCGTAAGGACCGGCCATACTGAAGCTGCCGTAGACCTCGCTAAATTGGCTAGGCTGAAGCCGGCAGGTGTAATATGCGAGATAATGAATGACGACGGGACGATGGCCAGGACGCCCCAACTTATAAAATTCGCCCGGAAGCATAAACTCAAGATCTGTTCCATAGCGGCCCTTATTAAATACCGCATGGCCGCCGAAAAGCTTGTCCAAGAGATAGAAGAGACCAACCTGCCGACCGGATACGGCGAGTTCAGGCTACGGCTTTACGAATCGATTATCGATAAGAAAGTGCATGTCGCGCTTGTGTTGGGAAAAATATCAGAGAGACCGGTTTTGGTGAGGGTCCATTCTGAGTGCTTGACAGGCGACGTCTTCGGTTCACTGCGTTGCGATTGCGGAGGGCAGCTCAGGCAGGCTTTGTCGATGATAAAGAAGGAAGGCCGCGGCGTCCTCCTGTATATGAGGCAGGAAGGCCGGGGTATAGGGCTTGAGAACAAGATAAAAGCGTACGCGCTCCAGGATAAGGGGATGGACACGGTCGAGGCGAATAAGGCGCTCGGTTTTGAGGCCGACCTGCGCGATTACGGCACCGGCGCCCAGATACTGGCGGACCTCGGCATAAAAAAGATACGCCTCATCACCAATAACCCGCAGAAAATAGTCGGGCTCGAGGGATACGGGTTAAAAGTTGTCGAGCGCGTCCCTATCGAGATGCCCTCGAACCCGAGGAACCTGCGGTATTTAAAGGTGAAGAAAGAGAAAATGGGACACGTGTTAAAAGGGATCCGTTAAAGGAGAAGGAGGAAGAAGATGGTAAAGACAGTCGAAGGGCAGTTGATCGCGAAAGGAAAGAAGTTCGCGATAGTCGTTTCAAGGTTCAACGATTTTATCTCGAAGCGGCTCCTTGAGGGGGCTATCGATACGCTGTTGCGCCACGGCGCGAAAGAGGGCGAGATAGAAGCAGTGTGGGTGCCGGGCGCATTCGAGATACCGGTCGTGGCGAATAAGATCGCGAAGTCGAAGAAATTCGACGCAGTGATATGCATCGGCGCGGTGATAAAAGGTTCGACCCCGCACTTCGAGTATGTCGCCGGAGAGGCCGCGAAGGGCGTGGCGAAGGTATCGCTCGATACGGGTATCCCGGTAATATTCGGCGTCATAACGGCCGAGAACCTCGAACAGGCCATTGAGCGCGCCGGGACAAAGGACGGCAACAAGGGCCGCGATGCCGCGATATCGGCTATTGAGATGGTGAACCTCTTAGAGAACATCTAAGATGAGAAAACGCACCCAGGCGCGTGAGTACGCGCTCCAGATATTGTACCAGATCGACGTCAGGAAAGACCCTGAGGACAAGATCCTGGTGGATTTCTGGAAGAACATAGAGACGGAGCCCGAGGTATCGGATTTCGCCGCTAAGATCGTGATCGGCACCATCAGGAACAAGAAGAAGATCGACGAGATGATCACGAAATATGCCAGCAACTGGAAACTCAGTCGTATGGCCGTCATCGACCGCAATGTCCTAAGGATGGCCGCGTATGAGCTGCTCTTTTGCGAAGACATACCGCCTAAGGTATCCATAAACGAGGCCGTCGACCTGGCCAAGAAATTCGGGGATACCGAATCCGGGAAATTCGTGAACGGCATCCTTGACAAGATAAACAAGGAAGAGGCGGCGGGTGGAAAGAACGGTTGACCTCCACGTCCATACGCATATTTCCGATGGGACTTTCTCCCCGCAGGAGGTCGTCGAGAATGCCGTCAAGGTAGGGCTCTCGTGCATAGCGATAACCGACCACGATTGCATCGACGGAATCGAGCCGGCGGTAAAAGCCGCTAAAAAGACCGGGCTGGAAATCATTCCCGGCGTCGAAATGTCCGCACAGGAGAAAGGCCGCGAGGTCCATCTATTGGGGTTCTATCCGGACATAAAAGACAAGAAGTTCCTCGGGAGGCTGGAGTCCATCCGAAAGAACAGGGTAGACAGGGTATACCGGATGGTAGAAAAACTCAAAAAATATAATGTAAACTTGGATCCCGCCCGCGTATTTGAATTGAGCGGCCCGGGATCGGTCGGCAGGCTGCATGTGGCCGCCGTGCTTGAGGAAGGAGGCTATGTCTCCTCGATCCAGGAGGCGTTCAAGCGCTTCATAGGGGACAAGGGGCCTTGTTATGTCGCCCATTATGACATCAGCGCCAAGGACGCCATAGCTGAACTGAAGAGGGTAGGCGCGGTCGCTGTCTACGCGCATCCCCATTTGATGGGCGGCGACGCCCTTATCCCGAAATTCGTAAAATACGGGCTGGACGGGATAGAGGCCTACCATTCCGAGCATTCGAAACAGGTCACGAAAAGATATCTCGAACTCGCGAAGGAATATGGGCTCCTGGTCAGCGGCGGTTCGGATTGCCACGGGCTTAATAAAGGCCAGATGTTGATGGGCACGGTAAAGGTGCCGTACAGCCTGGTCGAAGAGATCAAAAAATGCGCAGCGAAGACGAAAAGTACATAAAGATAGCCCTGGACCTGGCTAAAAAAGCAAAGGGGATGACCAGCCCTAACCCATGCGTCGGCGCGGTCATCGTTAAAGACGGAAAAGTGCTCGGTAAAGGTTTCCATAAGTTTGCCGGCGGGCCGCACGCCGAGATATGCGCCCTGAGGCAGGCAGGAAAAGAGGCAGAAGGCGCGACCATGTACGTCTCGCTTGAGCCGTGCAGCCATTTCGGCAGGACGCCGCCGTGCACCGACGCGATCATCAGGTCCGGGATAAAGCGCGTCGTGGCTGCGATCAAGGATCCCAACCCGGTTAATAACGGAAGGGGTTTGCGGATATTAAGAAGTTGCGGCATAAAGACCGGAGTAGGATTATTAGAAACCGAGGCGAGGGAATTGAACGAAGATTTCATTAAATACATAACCAGGAAGATGCCTTTTGTCGCGGTCAAAGTCGCCCAGAGCCTTGACGGGAAGATAGCCACGCGCACCGGAGATTCAAAATGGATATCCGACGATAAGGCGCGGGATTTCGTGCATAAGCTGCGCAGCGAACATGACGCGGTGATGGTAGGCGCCGGGACAGTCTTGAAAGATGACCCTTTATTGACGGCTAGGGTAAAAGGCAAAAGAGTAAAACAGCCGTTGCGCATCATCCTTGCGGGAAAGGCCAAGATCCCGGATAAGGCGAGGATCTTCAATAGCAAAGGCGGGGGAGTTGTGATAGCGGCGACCCGAAAAAAAGACGGAAGGGTGGATATAAAAGCGCTGCTTAGGGAATTAGCAAAGAAACAGATAACCAGCGTCCTGATAGAAGGCGGCGGAGAGACGGTCGCCTCGGCGCTGGAAGCAGGGGTGGTGGATAAGGCATATTTCTTTATTGCGCCTAAGATAATCGGCGGGCGTAAGGCTACGACATCGGTCGAAGGCGAAGGCGTTGAAAAAGTTGGCAAGGCAATAAGGCTTAAAAGGATGTCTTTCCGCAAGATCGGCGATGATCTTCTTATAGAAGGGTACGTGATAAACTGAAATGTTTACGGGAATAATAGAAGAACTGGGTAATGTTGAAAGGATCGACAGGTCAAGCGAGCCCGCGGTATTTACCGTCAAGGCTGACAAGATACTGAAAGGCCTGAAGAAGGGGGATTCCGTCTCAGTGAACGGCGCCTGCCTGACCGTTATTGCGGCCGGAAAAAACGATTTTTCCGTAGAGGCGATACGAGAGACACTGAAGAAGACGAACCTTGGGGAGTTGAAAGAAGGCGGGAAAGTGAACCTTGAAGGGGCGCTCTTAAGTGGCGGCAGGATAAGCGGCCACTTCGTGACAGGCCATGTAGACGGCACCGGCACGATAAAATCAAAAAAAGAAGAGAAGGGTGAGATATTACTGGAGATAAAAGCCTCCGGAGATATCCTCGACGGTATTGTATTGAAGGGTTCGGTAGCTATCGACGGGGTAAGCCTGACCGTCGCGGCGTTGGATGATTCGTCATTCTCCGTGTATATAATCCCGCATACGGCTCGGGCCACCACACTCGGCTCAAAGAAGACAGGGGATAAGGTAAACATCGAAACCGACATGCTTGGCAAATATGCGGCGAAATACGCCGGCCGCGGAAAACCCTCGAACATCACCGAGAAATTCCTCAAGGAAAAAGGATTCGTTTAAACCCACCAATTTGTTGACTATCTTCCCCGCTCGTGATAAAATCGGATGTTATGTTAAGTAGAAAAGGCCTGCTTTTTGCCCTGTTTTTTTGCCTATCATCAGCCTTTATCGGCGGTTATATAAAAGGGGATGACGGGCTCAAGGCTGTGAAGATAGTAGACGGCGATACCATAGCCCTCGAGAACGGCGAATATGTCCGTTATATCGGTATGGATACGCCGGAAAAAGGGCGGCCGTACTATAAAGAAGCGAAGAACGAGAACAGAAGGCTGGTAGAAGGCAAGGAACTCAGGCTGGAATACGACGTCGGCAGGAAGGACCGGTACGGCAGGACGCTTGCGTATGTTTACGCCGGCGATATCTTCGTGAACGCGGAACTGGTCAGGAACGGGTACGCGATGGTCTATACTTTCCCGCCGAACGTGAAATACTATAAGGCGTTCCTGTCGCTGCAGGAAGAGGCGAGGAAGCAGAAACGCGGCCTCTGGGGTTTAAGCGAACAGGATATGGAATCAATAAAATCCGGCCACAAGCACGGCCAGAAGCATTACGAGTAGACATTTAGTCGGGGCGTGGCTCAGTTTGGTAGAGCGCTTCGTTCGGGACGAAGAGGTCGACAGTTCAAGTCTGTCCGCCCCGACCATAAATTCCCGGAACACTCCTATGGCATCCAAAAGAATCCATGTCTTTTATTCCGGCAGGGTCCAAGGGGTGGGGTTCAGGTTTGCCACCGAGGTTGCCGCGAGAAGATTGAAATTAAGCGGCTGGGCCAGTAACCTCAAGGACGGCAGGGTCGAAGTCGTCGCCGAAGGTGAAGAGGCGGCGCTTAAGGATTTCCTTGCCGGCATCACCGAAGAGATGTCGCATTATATCGTCAACGCGGATGTATCGTGGGAACATCCGTCCGGGGAGTTTAAAAGTTTTGGTATAAAATTTTCAGAATAAGGTGAATATGAGCGAAGTCAGAGAACAGATAGAAAGACTTCGAGAAGAGATCCGCCGCCACGACCGCCTCTATTACGTCGAGAACGATCCCAAGATCTCCGACCAGGAATATGACATTCTCCTCAAGAAACTGGAGAAACTCGAGAAAGAGGACCCCGGATCGATAACCCCGGATTCCCCGACACAGCGCGTCGCCGGCGAGCCGGTAGGCGGTTTCGCGGTCGTCGAACACAAGGCCAGGATGCTCAGCATGGATAACACTTATAATCATGATGAGCTGCGCGAGTTCGATGAGCGGGTCAAGAAGAACCTCAGCGGGGAAAGATATGAGTATGTCGTTGAGTTGAAGATAGACGGGGTCTCTGTTGCCCTGACTTATGAGAACGGCAAGTTTACCCGCGGCGCGGCGCGCGGCGACGGTTTCAAGGGTGATGATATCACCGTTAACCTGAAGACGATCAGGTCCATCCCGTTGGTATTGGAACCGCAAAAGGGCATAAAATTCCCGGAATTCATGGAAGTCCGCGGCGAAGTATATATGAAGCATAAGAGCTTCGAAAAGATAAACAAAGAGAAAGAAAAGGAGGGAGAAGAGCTTTTCGCGAATCCCCGAAACGCGGCGGCCGGCTCGCTCAAGCTCCTTGACCCCAGGATAGTCGCGAAACGGGGGCTCGATATATTCATTCACAGCTTCGGATACGCGGAAAGCGCGCATTTCAATTCGCAGTACCAGCTATTGGAGAAGTTAAAGGCGTTCGGTTTCAGGGTCAACCCTGATTATAAAAAATGCGGCGATATCGGCGAGGCGCTTAAATTCTGCGATATCTGGCAGGAGAAGCGCGGGGAGCTGGAATATGATATCGACGGGATGGTCGTCAAGGTGGATTCTTTCGCCCAGCAAAAGAAGCTCGGAGAGACGAGCAAGTCGCCGAGATGGATGATCGCCTATAAATATCCCGCTGAGCGCGTGGAGACGAAATTGCTGGATATAAAGGTCCAGGTCGGCAGGACCGGCGCCCTTACCCCGGTGGCGGTGCTGAAACCCGTCTACGTCGCAGGCACTACCGTCACGCACGCCTCCCTGCATAACCAGGATGAGATAGAGCGGAAAGACGTGAGGATAGGCGACACTGTGATAATAGAGAAGGCAGGGGAGATAATACCCCAGGTCGTCGAGGTCGTGAAGTCGCGACGGACAGGTAAAGAGAAGAAATTTAAGATACCGAAGAAGTGCCCCGCCTGCGCAGCGCCGACGAAGCGCGAAGAAGGGGAAGTGGCTTTCCGCTGCGAGAACGTTTTTTGCCCCGCGCAGCTAAAAGAGAACCTTATTCATTTCTCTTCGCGGGGCGCGATGGACATAGAAGGGCTCGGCGAGGCGATGGTCGACCAGCTGGTCGACAAGAAACTGGTGAAGGATTACGGGGACATTTATTACCTCAAATTTGAGAAACTGCGCGCGCTTGAAAGGATGGGCGATAAATCGGCGCGGAACCTTGTGGACGCGATAGAAAAGAGCAAGAACAACCGTCTCAACCGGCTGATCTTCGCGCTCGGGATAAGGCACGTGGGCGAACATATAGCCGATGTCCTCGCAAAGAGGTTTCATTCGATAGATAAATTATCGCAGCAGGCCCTTGAGGACCTGACAGGGGTCCAGGAGATAGGCCCGGTGGTCGCTGAGTCTATCCGCGACTTTTTCGGAAACCCGGTTTCCAAGAAAGTCCTGGAGAGGCTGGCGAAAGCCGGCGTAAAGATGGAAGAAGAAGCGCCTGCCGGTTTATCTTCAAAGCTCGCGGGAAGATCGTTCGTCTTTACCGGCGAACTTAAGGATTATTCGAGGACCGACGCGGAACAACTTGTCCGGGACCTCGGAGGGACGGCTTCATCGAGCGTCGGCAAAAAAACGGATTTCGTCGTGGCCGGGGAAGGGCCGGGCTCAAAATACGAAAAGGCAAAGAAACTCGGAGTGAAGATAATCAATGAGAAAGAGTTCGAGAAAATAATAAAACCCTAATTTATCCGGATGAAGAGGGTAAAACCCTAATCTATTCAGAGGAAGAGGGTAAAGGAGAAGAGATGAGAGTCGCCTATAAAAAAGCCGTCCTGATCTTAGCGGTGGCGGTGGCAGTTATAAATATGTCGGGTTGCGAGACGTTGAAGAAGAAGTTCACGAGAAAGCAGAGCCCCAAGAAGGTCATGCCGGTCCTGCAGCCGCAGGACTATAAGGGCATATATCCAAATGCCGTTTTATACAGCAACCATTATAATTACTGGCGCACGTGGACCGAGGACCTTATGGATTGCCTTGATACCCAGGGCAGCAACAAGCGCGAGAGGCTTGCCGCGGCGAGGGCAGTGGAAGACCTGCAGAGGATGCAGGACCTCCTTACCGGCGCGAAGAAAGAAGAACTTGCGAAGTATATAAAGTTCTATCAGGGCGTGCAGAAGAAGATGGACTTCGGCCAGCCCGGAAAGGTGGAGGCCTCAAGCATAAGGAGCGACCTCGAGAGCCGCAGGAGAGTGATAATGAGAAAATTCGAGCCTTCAGAGGTCAAGGCGTTCATCCTGAAGGAAGAGGAGCCCATCAAACCGATCCAGATCACGGAGCAGACGCTGCCTAAAAAATGAAATACATATTAAAGGTTTTACCGGTAGGGCCTATCGCGGCAAATTGTTATATATTCGGCTGCGCCGAGACGAAGGAGGCCGTGATAATAGACCCGGGCGCGGACGATAAGGATATAAAGCAGCAGGTGGCCGAATTGGGCCTGTCGCCGAAATGCGTCATAAACACGCACGGCCACGCGGACCATATCGGCGCTAACTCGAAAATGGGGCTGCCGGTATTCATACATGCCTCCGACGCGCAGTGCCTGACGAACCCGATGAAGAATGTCTCGGGGATGATCGGTATCCCGGTCTGTTCCCCGCCGGCGAGCAGGCTGCTCGAGGATGGCGATACTATAGAGGTAGGCAACCTGGTCCTGGAGGTCTTGCATACGCCCGGCCATTCGCAGGGCTCGATCTGCCTCTGGTGCGAAGACGCGGTCTTTACAGGCGACACGCTCTTCGCCGAAGGCGTCGGAAGGACCGATCTTCCGGGAGGGTCTGAAGCGGCGCTTATGAGATCGATAAAAGAAAAACTCTTCACTTTGCCGGACGCCACGAAGGTCTACCCGGGCCACGGTCCCGCGACTACCATAGGCTACGAGAAAGGACATAACCCTTTTTTCTCGGGTTGACGCGATGGAAGATTTTATCAAGGAATTCATGGATTACCTTTCGGTCGAGCGCGGCCTGAGCAAGAATACGCTCGAGTCGTACAGCCGCGACCTGAATAAATACGCCGGATACCTGAAGAAGAAGGGCATAAATAACCTGGATAAAGTAAAACGCCCGGATATCCAGGATTTTATGATGGGGCTGAAGAATGACAAGCTGAACGCGAGCTCGATAGCGCGCAACCTCGTCGCGATAAAAGTATTCCACCGTTACCTGACGAGCCAGCGACTCCTTAAAGAGGACGTCACCTCGGTCATCGAGACGCCGAAACTTTGGAAGACACTGCCGGATGTCCTGGACGAGAAAGAGGTCGAGGCGATACTCGATAGCCCGAACACGCGCCTTAAACAGGGGCTCCGCGATAGGGCTGCCCTCGAACTGATGTATGCGACCGGGATGCGCGTTTCCGAACTCGTTAACCTGAAACTGACGGACATCCATATTGATATGGGATTCGTAAAATGCCTCGGAAAAGGCCAGAAGGAGCGCATAATACCGGTGGGCAGCAAGGCCAAGGAGGCTATCCAGAAATACCTGGAGAAGGCGAGGCCGAAATTTTTAAAGAAAGACGACTCAGGGGCGATCTTCTTGACCCGCCTTGGCAAACCGATGTCGCGCCAGACATTTTGGATGGTCATAAAGCATTACGTCAAGGACGCCAGGATAAAGAAGAGGGTTACGCCGCATACGCTGAGGCATTCGTTCGCCACGCACCTTTTGCAGAACGGCGCCGACCTGAGGATAGTCCAGGAACTGCTCGGCCACGTGAATATCTCTACGACGCAGATTTATACTCACATTAACAAGGAACGGCTGAAACAGATCCACCAAAAGTTCCACCCGCGCCCGTAATGTTTTTTGAAACACGGGCGGGTCCTGCCTGCCGAGCACCTCGTCCCTTTTGCTTCGGGCAAAAGGGCCAAGGGCTCCGTCGGCAGTCACCCGCTTGAAGCAAACAGGAAGTACGTCAAGAATCGAGATTTTTGTCAGTCGCAGCGCGCCGAAAGGCGCAAAAAGGGGTGTTACAGAGGGGAAAGACTGTTTCCCCTCTGTCATATTGGCAGCAATGCGGAAGGAAAAGGAGCAGCCCCCGCTAAATGATGTAGTGGGCGCTGAGGAAAAACCATCAGGGTTTTTCCTCAGGGAGCCCCGCTCTTTAAGAAGTAATTTAAAATTTCCCGCTCGAGAGAGCGGGGCGACGCGCCTGTAGCTCAATTGGATAGAGCGTCAGCCTCCGGAGCTGAAGGTTGTGCGTTCAATTCGCACCAGGCGCACCAAAATAGCAGCAGTGAGCGTAAAATGGCAACTATAATCTCAGGAAAATAAACGAAAGGGGGAAGGGTGATGGTGAAGTATCTGGCGATCTGTTTTGTGTTAATGGTATTGGCATGCGGTCCGGCCTATGCGGCTGAAGATAATGAGGCGGTAAAGAGCGACGCCTGCCTTAAAGAGATAGGTTTCTTCTCAGGATGGGGCACGGCTGACGTCGGGCGCGGCTCCGATACCGAAACGATCAGGAAATACGATAATGTATATCTTTCGGGGCGTTTCGGGTTCAACCTCAAGAAATGCCTGAACTGGAAGATACCGGGCATGTTCCTGTTCATGGTCGAGCCTTTTGCCAACCCGGTGATAAAGCCTTCCTCTAATTATGAGGCCGGCTGCAGTTTCGGCCTTAAATATGCCTACCCGCTTACCTCTAAATTCTATCCTTACATCGAGGGCGGCACAGGCGGCATATATATATCCGAGAGGACGAGGGAACAGGGCTCCCATGCCAATTTCGTGGATCACGCGGGCGCAGGTCTTTATTATTTCGTCAAGGATAACATCGCCCTTAACGTCGGATACCGTTACAGGCATATATCTAACTTAGGCATAGCGAAGCCTAACAGCGGCATTGACACTAATTCGGTGACAGCGGGAGTCTCACTCTTCTATTGACAGATATTATAACGACGCACGCCAACGCCGACTTCGACGCGCTCGCGTCGATGGTCGCGGCGCGCAAGCTCTACCCGGGCGCGCGGCTTGTCCTCCCCGGTTCGCAGGAGAGGGCTGTGCGGGAGTTTATGTCCCTGTGCTCCGACCTCGTCAAGATCGAATATGAAAAGGACGCCTCGCTCGAGAACGTGACGCGGCTGATAATCGTGGAGACGAGGCTCAAGAACCGCATAGGAAAGATGGCCCAGCTCGCCGGGAAAAAAGGCGTGGAGGTGCATATCTATGACCACCACCCGAGGACCGGTGAAGATATTAAAGCCGACAAGGATATTTACGGAAAGACCGGCGCGTCCACTACTATCCTGGTAGACCTGATAAAAGACAGGGAGATAAAGATCTCGCCGCTTGAGGCGACGATCATGGCGCTCGGCATATATGAGGATACCGGTTCGCTCACATTCCCCACTACAACAAGGGAAGATATCGATATGGTGAGTTTCCTCGTCTCTATGGGCGCGGACCTGCACCTCGTATCGTCGTACCTGAGGAGGGAGCTGACCGACAAGGAGCTCAGCCTGCTGGCTCTCCTTATCCAGTCAACAGAGGTGCATGTAATAAACAGTGTCCATGTCGCGATCGCGGCGATAACGAGCGAACAGTACGTCGATGACCTGAGCCTCCTGGCGCACAAGCTCGAAGAGGCCGAAAATTTCAACCTCATCTTCGTGATGGTCCAGACGAGGGATAAAGTGCAGTTCATCGCGCGCAGCGGCCTGCCTTTCGTGAATGTCGCGAAGGTTGCGGCCCTGTTCGGGGGAGGAGGACATCCTTCGGCCGCAGGCGCAGTTATCAAGGATATGAACCTGACAGAGGTAAAATCGAAACTTATAGAATACCTGCGCTCCCATATACATTCCGATATAAAGGCAAAAGAGCTGGTGGCGGGAAGACCGGTCGAGTTGGAGATAGACGAGCCTGTGAGCGCGGCTAGGGAAAAACTGGCCAAGGCCATCTCCGAATATGCGGTCGTCAAAGTTAACGGGCGGCTGGAAGGGATAGCCGCTCTTAAGGACCTCGACAGGGCGGTATCTCTCGGTTTCGGGCACGCGCGCGTCAAGGGCTATATGTCGCGCAAGATCTTTCCCGTGAAACCGGATACCTCGGTTTACGCGATACAGGACATGATCCAGCAGAAGGAAGTGGGCTGCGTTCCTGTATTCGACGGGGGCAACCTTCTGGGGCTTGTCACTAGATCCGATATCCTGCGCGCATTACACGGCAGGCTCTTCGCCGCAGCGTCCGGTGGGGACCTGAAAGAGGAACCCCGCGTCACGGTAAACCTCACACCAAGGATAAAAAAGACGTTCCCCGGCAAGATGGCCGAGTTATTGAGGCTCGCGGGCAGGCTTGCCGAAGAGATGGGATTTACCGCTTTCGCGGTCGGCGGGTTTGTGAGGGACCTCCTGCTGGGGGTAATGAATTTCGATGTCGATATAGTCATAGAAGGCAACGCGATAGAATACGCGAAGAAGCTCTCGAAGGAGCTTTGCGGCGTATATGTATACCACAAGAGGTTCGGGACCGCGACAGTATTCTTTCCGTGCCCGGCCGGCATAGCGCCTTCAAAATCCTCCGGCGGGAAGTTCAGGATAGACATAGCCATGACCAGGACCGAGATATACGAAAGGCCTGCCGCTCTCCCGACGGTAAAGTTCGGCCCGATAGAGAACGACCTTTTCAGGCGGGATTTCACGATAAACGCGATGGCGTTCAGGCTGGGAAGGCAGCATTTCGGGGAATTACTCGACCCGTTCCGCGGCAGGATCGACCTTAAGGAAGGCGTGATAAGGGCCCTGCACGACCTGAGTTTCGTCGATGACCCTACAAGGATCTTCCGGGGCGTCAGGTTCGAGCAGCGCTTCGATTTCAGGATCGAGCCGCATACGGAGAGCCTGATAAAAAAAGCGGTCGGCCTGAAGATGGTAGACAGGACGCAGAAACAGAGGATAAGGGAGGAGCTTATAGCTATCCTCTCGGAGGAGAAACCGCTTAAGGCGGTCAAGCGGCTTTCGGAATTGAATGAATTGCGGTTCATCGACCGCGACCTGACACTAAAAAGCAAAAATATAGAGCTTTTTAGTGCCGCCGACGAGGCGCTGGCATGGTACGATAATATGCATACGGGCAAGAAGCACGCGCTCGAGCGCTGGCTTGTATATCTGGCCGTCATTCTTGATGAACTTGACCCGGCCCGGACAAAAAAGATCTGCGGCGATTTCGTCTTCAGGAAGGCCGACGCGGCAAAACTTATCTCCTACAAAAAGAACTCCGAAAGAGTCCTGGCCGCTTTATCCAAAAAGGAAAAATTGAGGCCTAGCGAGGTCTACGCGCATCTTGACGGGTTTTCGCATGAGGCTATGGTCGCGCTCATGGCAAAGACGCGTTCGCAGGCGGCAAGGCGGCGGATAGTATCCTATATGACAAAATACGCGCACGTGAAGCTCGACCTGCGCGGCGATGACCTCAAGAAGGCGGGGATAGAGCCGGGGCCGCATTTTAAGGAGATCATGAGGAAGACGCTTCGCGCCAAGCTCGACGGGAAGGTAAAGACGAAGGGCGAAGAGGTCGCGTTTGCTGTATCGCATTTCAGGGGGGAAAGATGATAACAGGCGGCAATTACAACACGGAGATAAAATAATGGGGATACGGCCGGAACGCATCGCGAGCGAGATGAGGGACGTGATCTCGGTCATAATAAGCGAGGAGCTAAAAGACCCCCGCATAGGCTTCATCACTGTAACGAGGGTCGAGGTGACGCCGGATATAAGGAATGCGAAGGTCTATTTCAGTTTATTGGGCGGGAAAGAAGATAAGGAAAACGCGGCCGAAGGCCTTAATTCGGCGGCGGGTTTCATCCGCAAGACGCTCGGGGAGAGGATGAGGTTCAAGTTCGTGCCCGAACTGCTTTTCAGGCTCGATGAGTCTGCGGAATACAGCATCCATCTGAACGAGATCTTCGAAAAGATACACAAGGAGAAGGAGAATAAAAATGAGCCTTCCTAAAGTCGTAAACGCGATACGCAGGCATAAGAAGTTCCTTATCTCGGGCCATGTCGACCCGGAGGCGGACGCTATCGGTTCCCAGCTGGCGATTGCGAGCCTCATAAAGCGCCTGGGCAAAGACCCGACAATCATAGACCAGGACTCTCCGCCGATATCCTGTGATTTCATGCCCGGGATAAAATCTATCATATTATGCAAGAACTTGAACAAAAAGGTTTTGAAGGATATCGATTGCGCGCTTATAGTCGACTGCCCTACGCTCGAGCGGACCGGGAAAGTAGCCGAGCTGATCACGCTGGATATGGAAATAGTCAACATCGACCATCACGTAAGCAATGATTATTTCGGGAACGTCAACTGGGTGGACGGAAAAGGCGCGGCCACCGGTGAGATGATATTTGAGCTATTCAAACGCTTCGGCCTTAAATTGTCTAAGGATGACGCGATAAATATCTATTCGGCTATCCTCATAGACACGGGCTCATTCAGGTATACGAATACATCGGCCAAGACACATATCGTCGCGGCCGAGCTCATAAAGAACGGGCTCGATACGAATTTCATATACGAAAGCCTCTTTGAGATGAAGGCCTTCGAGGTCACGCATCTCCTCGGCAGATCGCTCTCGACCGTGGAGAGGAGCGACGACGGCAAGATAGTATGGATGTGGATAACCAGGGAGATGCTGAAGAAGAGCGGCGCCGAGCTCAAGGACGCCGAGAACTTCATCGGTTTTCCCCGGGCAGTGAGAGGCAGTAAAGTGGCGCTCCTGTTCAAAGAGACGGAGGAGGAAGGGCTTATTAAGGTCAGCATCAGGGGAAAGGACGGCGTTGACGTCAACAAGATAGCGATGAAATTCGGCGGCGGCGGGCATGTGGCCGCGGCGGGTTTCAGCATAAGGGCGTCGCACAGGGAAGCCGAAAAGCGAGTGCTGGCCGAGATCTCGAAGCATGTCTGACCCGGACGGCATACTGCTGGTGGATAAGCCCGTAGGCATGACCTCTCACGATATGATCGACCTTATACGGCGCAATTTCGGTATAAAAAAGGCTGGGCACGCGGGTACGCTGGACCCGGCTGCGACGGGCCTACTAGTGATACTGACGGGAAAGGCGACGAAACTCTCTTTGAAATTCATGAGCGGCGACAAAGAATATGAGGCGGTAATAACGCTGGGCAGGAAGACCGATTCGGGAGACGCTGAAGGAAAGGTATTGGCCGAGACCGCTTATGCGCACATAACCGCGGAGAAGATACGGGATGTATTCAAGGGTTTCGAAGGGGAGACAGGGCAGGTCCCTCCGATGTTCTCCGCGATACAGATCAAAGGCAAGAGGCTCTATCAGCTTGCAAGGAGAGGCGAAGAGGTGCCGCGCGAACCGCGAAATATAAATATAAAGGAGTTGAGGATAACCGTGATCGAATTGCCGCTGGTCCATTTTACCGTAAGGTGCTCAAAGGGGACATATATAAGGAAGTTGTGCGACGATATAGGCGACAGGCTCGGCTGCGGGGGGTATCTCTCAAGCCTGCGCCGCACCGCATCCGGCGAATTTGCGTTAAAGGATTCGATAGATATGGCCGGACTGAGATCGATCTCAAGGTCCGGATTGGAAGGGCGATTGGTTAAAATATGAAAAATACGGTCCTTGCCATAGGGATCTTCGACGGCGTCCATATAGGGCACCGCAGGATAATAAGCGCGGCGATACGCGAAGCCAAAAAAAAGCGGGCGGAAAGCGTCATCGTGACTTTCGACCCGCATCCCCTTAAGGTCCTAAGGCCGCATATAAGCGTCCCTTCGATAATGTCGGCCTCGCACCGCCTTAGTCTCATCTGCGCGCTCGGCGCGGACAGGTGCTGCGTCCTCAAATTTGACAGGAAATTCTCAACCCTTTCTCCGCGGGATTTCGCCGGAAAGGTCATTGCCGCCGGATTCAAGGCCTCAAAGGTATTCATCGGAAGTAACTTTGTCTTCGGGAAAGATAACGCCGGCAATGCGGCAGCGCTCAAGGAATTGGGCAGGGAATTTGGTTTTGACGTCAAGGTAGTCCCTATGGTCAGGGCAGGGCGCGAGACCGTCTCCTCGACCGCCATACGCAGGTATATAATAAACGGGAAATTAAATGAGGCTGCCCGGTTGCTGGGAAGGCCGGTCAGCGTTTACGGGACCGTAGTCAGCGGGAAGAAGCGCGGACGGCTCCTCGGGTATCCCACTGCGAATATCGACCCCCACCACGAGGCGATACCGCCGGCCGGGGTCTACGCGGTACGGGTCCGCCGCGGGCGCAGGAGATACGGCGGCGCGCTTTTTATCGGACGGCCGTCGACGTTCGGCGAAACCGAGCCGGTCATCGAGGTCCATATCTTTGATTTCCATGAATTCATATATCACGAGGATATAGAGGTGGAATTTGTCAGCCGCATGCGCTGCGTCCGTAAATTCCGCGACCATGGGGCGCTTATCGCCCAGATAAAGCGCGACGATAAGCTCGCGAGAAAGATCTTAAAAACCGGCTAATAATACTTTACAAAACCGGCCTGCTGTGATATTATATTGTCACATTAGGAGGTAACAAATTAATGACGATCACCACAGAAGCAAAAAAGAGCCTGATAAACAGTTTCAAGAAAAATGACAAAGACACAGGCTCGGCTCCGGTCCAGATAGCCATCCTCACGGAGAGGATCAACATGCTGACCGACCACTTCAAAATCCACAAGAAAGACCATCATTCCCGCCAGGGTCTCCTCAAGCTTGTCAGCCAAAGGCGCAAGCTTCTGGAATACCTCAAGAGAGAGAGTTCCGAGGCTTATACGAAAATCCTGGACAGGCTTGACCTGAGGAAATAAGTCTCTTCACCTTTTCGGAGAGTGTTCCGGAACCCGGTGAAGGTAGGCGGTTTGTTGTATACGTTTAATAAAAATAAAAGAGAAAGAGAAAATGAGTAAAAGATTAGAGACAAAATTAGGCAGGGAGAATTTAATTTTTGAGACAGGCAGGATGGCCAAACAGGCGAACGGCGCCGTGATGGTGCAATACGGAGGGACCGTCGTCCTGGTAACCGCCGTAATATCGAAACAGCCGAGGGAGGGCGCCGACATAGATTTTGTCCCCCTTACCGTCGAATACCAGGAGAAGAACTATGCCGCCGGAAAGATACCCGGCGGATTTTTTAAGCGTGAAGGCAGGCCATCCGAAAAGGAAGTCCTGACCGCGCGCCTTATAGACAGGCCGATAAGGCCGCTTTTCCCGGCCGGGATCTCGCATGAGATTCAGGTAATGGCTTTGGTCCTGTCGCACGACGGGGAGAACGACCCGGATATACTGGCGCTTAACGGCGCGTCATGCGCGCTTGCTATATCGGACATCCCGTTTAATTATTTGATCGGCGCCGCGAGGGTCGGTATGATCGAGGGAGAATTTATAGTCAATCCTACGTTCGCCGAGCTCGAGAAGAGTTCCCTGGATATCGTTGTTGTGGGGACAAAAGAATCTATCGTCATGATAGAGTCCGGGATGAACGAATTGCCGGAAGACGTAGTTTTGAAAGCCATCGAGTTCGGGCACAAGAGCCTCATCGCTTCGATAGAACTGCAGGAGAAGATGAAGGCCGAATGCGGCAGTCCGAAAGGGACGGATTACACAATAAAGAAGATAGATGAAGGGCTGTACAAGAAGGTCAAGGATCTCTCTCTGGGCAAGATAAAGGAAGTCGAGAATAAGGCCACCAAAGAGGAGAGAGAGGAGATGATGTCCATGATAGCTAAGGACCTTATCTCGCAGCTTGTGGTCGAGGGCTCCGAATTGACCGAGGCGGAGGTAAAGAGCGCCTTGGTAAAAGTCGAGAAAGAGGAAGTCAGGCGCACCATCCTTCAGGAGAAGAAGAGGGTGGACGGCCGCGGCTTTAAGGATATACGCCAGATAACCTGCGAAGTAGGGGTGCTCCCGAGGACGCACGGTTCGGCGCTATTTACCAGGGGACAGACGCAGAGCCTTGCGGTTACGACGCTGGGCACATCAGCCGACGAGCAGACGATAGACGCGCTCGAAGGCGAGTCGTCAAAATCATTCATGCTCCATTACAGCTTCCCGCCGTTCTCCGTCGGTGAGGTAAAACCCGTAAGGGGACCCGGACGCCGTGAGATCGGGCACGGGGCTTTAGCCGAAAGGGGTTTGAGACCGATAATGCCCTCGAAAGAGGAATTTCCTTATACGGTAAGGGTCGTCTCCGAGGTGCTGGAATCGAACGGTTCCTCCTCGATGGCGACCGTATGCGCTGGCA
>JBAZFB010000012.1 GCA_041653595.1 Candidatus Omnitrophota bacterium
GAATTTCACTTTTTTGTCGTCGAAGAAAGTATAGAATAAGCCCATCGAGTTCGAGCCGCCTCCGACGCACGCCAACAGGTAATCCGGAAGCCTGCCTTCAAGTTTTAATATCTGGCGCTTCGTTTCCTTTCCTATTATCGACTGGAAATCGCGGACCATCATCGGGAAGGGGTGCGGGCCTGCAACCGAGCCGATGCAGTAATGAGTCGTCCTGACGTTCGTGACCCAGTCGCGCATCGCCTCATTCATCGCGTCTTTTAATGTTTTGCTCCCACTTGAAACGGGCGTCACCTTTGAGCCGAGCAGTCGCATCCTGAATACGTTCAGGGCCTGCCTCTTAATGTCCTCCTCGCCCATAAAGACCTCGCATTCGAGGCCGAATAGGGCGGCGACGGTCGCGGTCGCCACGCCGTGCTGGCCGGCGCCGGTCTCTGCTATTATCCTCTTCTTTCCCATCCTGAGCGTCAAAAGCCCCTGGCCCAGGGTATTGTTAATCTTGTGCGAACCGGTATGCAGGAGGTCTTCGCGCTTAAGGTATATCTTCGGGCCCTTCAGTTTTTTGGTTAGGCGCTCCGCGTAATAAAGCGGGCTCGGCCGGCCGGCAAAGTCCGAGAGATAATAATCCAGCTCTCTTTTGAATTTCTTGTCGTTTTTTGCGGCGTCATATCCGCGCTCAAGCTCGTCGAGCGCGACCATCAGCGTCTCCGGGACGTATTTGCCCCCGAAGATGCCGAAATGGCCCTTTTTGTCAGGCAGTCTCAAGTCATAACCCCTTTATTTTAAGTAAGTAAACTTAAATATTAGCACAGAGTCAAAGAGTAGTCAATTTATAATTAGGGCGGGATCTACTTTGTTTTGAGGTTTTTGTCGAGGATTTCGATCTTGGAATCGTTCTTCTTCTTATGCTGAAGGACGAGGCGTTCGTCGATCACCATATCCAGTTGTTCTTTAAGCGTATTAGGGGTGATCTTTAATGAAGGATTTTCACTCATGCGCAGGGCCAGAGACATCTTCAGGTCTTTATTGGTGATGGGTTCGCCGTTGACCGTAGCGATGACTTTTTCTACCGGCTGGACGGCAGCCGGTTTTTCAGCCGGCCTGCCGCAGCCTGCAAATAAAAATATTGCTAATAGTATAGTAACAGTCTTCATGGCGTTACCGGCGGGGTAACAGGTCCTGCTATTACACCGTCAAAATCAAACGAGGTACCGTTGGGTGTGATCAAACCGCCGCCCGAGCCTGCGGCATTCATGTTATTTATTTGACCGAGAGCATCTGCCGTCCAGGTCATCGCTACAGTGTTAACATCTGTAAGTGTCAACCCAAGGTTATCGGCGCCACTGGTAAAATTGAATGTCTGTCCCGCCGTGGGAAGATCCGCAAAGGTCAGGTCTACGATAGCGGTGAATATCCTGTTGTCATAGACACTCAGATCGATATTGCCTCCGACATTGGCATTTTGCAGCAGCGCCGTATATGTTTCGGTTATCGGTACCTCGACCATAGCGGCTAACGCTTGCTGTGTAAAACCTAATTGGTCTGTCGTGATCTGTGCCAGGTCTACCCATTCGCCGAGCATCTGTGCCTGGAAAGTGGTATCGACTTCCGGCCCGCCCTCCTGATAAATTCCGACAACATCTCCGGTTGTCCTGCCCAGGTATAAGTCATCGCTGCCTTCGTGTACCCCGAAATAAACGCCTTTAAATGCCCCGTCGAAAGTCGTATCCGATACATCGCCGCGCGCGGAAATGAGGTAATACCCGTCGACTACTTCGTGGGTAGAATCGCTATATGAAGTCCCGCCTATAGCCATATTCCATGTCGGTTCTATTACGGCAGCCGCTTCCGCCCTTCCTACCAACATCGCCTGCATGATACCCCAGTCGTGGCCCGGGCCGTCGATCTGCATCCTGTCGCCGGCGGTCATCTCAAATTGATTATCAGCTTGATTGATGATCTCTCCGCCGAGAAAAGTGCCTGTCCCTGACCCTTCGAGCACACCTGTCTCTATCGAAAGATTGCTCACCAGTTGATCCGGCGTAAGACCTATACCCGTTTCCATTACGGTCGGTGTGATATATCCTTCCGCTATCCACATCCCCACTTCGCTGTCGCCCTGGTCCGGTAATTCGTAGAGATCGAGGTCAAGAGGCCCTCTTAATATACCGGCATCATTACCGCCTTCATCATTAGAAGCAATATAGATCGCGGCTAACCTCAATCCCGATGCGGTGTCGAGCAGCCGGCCGTCTGCCGAATTGCCTATAGCGGCATGGGCCCAGCCAAAAAAAGCTCCCTCTCCGTCAAGAGTGGTGGTTTCACATCCGTCTGTGGCGTATGCGTTATGGCTTCCTATCAGTGAAGTTACAAGGTAAGAATCGGCGTCTTCATAGATCGCGTAATCGCCCATGGCGACGGTCTTAAAACCGGTATTCTTCCATTCCGGGTCGATAGAGCCCATAAGGCCATTGAAGCTTCCGGAAAAATCTTCCGGGTCATTCCAAGGATCGAACCAGCCGTGATCTAGGTCTTTATCATTCATCCCGCCTTCAGCCCATCCGCTGGCAGTTAGTTCGTTCTCTACCCAAACCCCGAGGCTTAATGCTTCCCAAGTCCCTTCATCGGCGTCATAATCCCCTAAGAAAAACCCAAACGATTCCCCGAGATAAGTGGCGTTGAGGTCATACCCGTGTACAGCGCCTGTAATCTCACCGTTCTCCCCGAAGTTACCGTCTATAAACAAAAAGGAGTACCATGGCGAGGGGATATCGTCGTACCAATCAGTATTTCTTTCGGCCATAAACGCGCTGAACGCACCTGAAGCCTCGGTATTAATGTCACCGCCGCTCACCGCGCGCAATATACTCCAATCCTGGCCATCAAGCCGGAGGCCCTCGACGTAAAGGGTGCCGGTTATATCCCCCCTTATCTCGTATTCAAAATCTTTGCTCTGTAACGCCCCGCCCGGCTCATACAGGATATCCGGGCTGTATGCTGTGGGAATGTCGAGATAGGCCTTTACCTTTCCTAAGGCGTCATATATCCCTATAGAGGGATAGAAGTCGCCGGTCAGGTACGCGGGATTGCCGTTCTCGTCGGAAGACATGATATATCCTGCTCTGTACCTGTATCCGTCATCATCTACTACTCCGGTGTCCCTTATATAAATACCAACCAGTCCGCCTTTAAGCTTGTTATTTATATCGGTGCCGCCTATAGAACCCCTAGCAGTGGATGTCTCGTCCGTTAAGTAGAAGTCAGAGCGCCAGAGCTTATAGTTGTCTCCTTCTTCATATTTTCCGCCAAAATCCGGGTTGTAGAATTCCCCGACCATGGCAAATTCGGCCGGGCCGCCGTATAGGTTTTGGGAACCGCCGAATACCCCGTTTAAGTAGCTGGTTTCATAGTCAAGATAGAGACCCGTCTCTTCCCAGCTGTCAAAGTACCCGAAAGCGCCACCGCTTCCGTCAGGCCCTCCAGCGATAACGCCGACATAGGCCAGCGGCTTCTTTTCCCATTCGCCGAGACCCGATGCGATCCAGCTCGAACCGTAATATTCGGAGTAATCATTCCCGAACTCATCCGTTCCGTAATAGATGTCGTCGTAATATACACCGCGTAGATCACCTGACAACCTGCCGATTATGCCTTTCCCAAGGTCGATATATACGCCGTTTAAAGTTCCTATCACTTTCTCATCATTCAATGATACATCCGTCGATTTGATGAGCAGGCCGTAATCATGGCCGGTCAAACCCATCGCGATACCGTTCTCGTGTAGGGTATAATCGTCTTCGGCTCGGTAGAATTCCCCGCCCATCTTCATATTGAAGATGCCCCACGGATTACCGCCTATAGAATAGAGCGAAGCCTCGTTCATCCAGTTCTCCTGGTATTCGACGTTCCTGAAGGCTCCGCCGAAGTCCATATAAGGCATCTCCGACCACTGGATTCTGTCAGAAAGATACGCGGGATCGACAGGGAATCCATCCTTTGCCTGACGATAAAGCGTTCCCTCCGCCAGCCACATATCTATCAGATCACTATACGCCCCGCCTATGGTGCCCTTTAATAGGCCTGTCGTGCCGTCAGGCGCTGCGTAGAATGCGTAAATGCTTCCGTCGGACATGATGCCGTTCTTCCAGATGCCAATCGAGAGGCCGATGAACGCCCCATCGCCGATCGACGTGCTGTCATCATTTTTGGCATTATAACTATTTATAGACGTGTTCCAGATGAACGGTTCCTCTCTGTAATATATATAATATTCGCCGATCGCCGTGACCGGGAATGAACTCGCCTGCCACCAGTCCGGCGTGGATGAACCGATGCGGCCGTATTGCCCGCCTGCCCCGCCCATTCCCCTTTCTCCGTAGTCATTATATAGGTCGTCTTCGTAATAGCCCCAGTCCCCGCTAAAGGAGAGAGGCGATTCGATGAACCCGCCGACACCCGTTGCCTCGATGCCTTCCTCTTCATAAGCGAGTATCGTTCCGAAGTAAGCGCCGAGCGTATAATAGTCGAGATAAGCGCCTGTCATGTCCATTCTTAAACCGCCGGTACCGTCGTCGATGCCCCGCACAGAGCTGAAGAAGTAGCCGTCATTGTAATAGCCACCGGCAACACCGTTCCAATTCGCGAGGGGCCGAGAGTTATAGTAATCGCCGTAGTAATATGCTTCCCTCCAGATACCCCAGTCCTGCCCTGGTATCCTCATCATCTCCCTGTCAAATTCGGCGTCGAAATAGCCGTTGCCGTTGTCGAACCTTATGCGGAGATCTCCGGAACCTGAGCCGTATTCAGGAAAATATTTTACACCGGGCTCTAGTTGGGCTACCTGCGTAAAATACAGACTACCGCTACCTGCCAGACTGCCATCGAAAGAACAGGTTCCCGAGAGTATGTCAAATACCGTATCTCCCCCGTTAGGATCGACATACGCCGTTCCAAACCAGCCGGCCCGGCCGGAAGGGTCGATATATATTGACATGGCCGCGGCATCCCAGCTATGGTCGATACCGCCGAGCCAGCCCGCGAATTCACCGCCCCCGACGCCGCTACCCGTTACATCGCCGGTAAATACCACGTGGTCCGGACGAATATGGTTCCCTGTCACGTTTATGTCCATCTGACCGGACCATTGCCCGTCTAACGGCGTTATGCTGTTAAACGACATATCAATAAAATTATCTTCAGAGCGCTCTTGATAACCGAAGGAACCTTTCACGGTGCCGGTCATATAGGTAGTTTCTTCCCCGCCGCCTTCCCCGCCATTGCCTTCACCCCCGTTATTGTTGGTTTGGCCGATTAGCTCGGTAACGGGCTTGTCGCCGAAGACGAAATTTTCGTGCATTTCGGTGTTATAGGTATTGCTGCCTCCGCTCGTATCCTCCCCCGGCGGTGAATAACCTTCGCCTTCGCCGACATCCCAACCCTCGTTCCATTTGGATTTCTGGTCGTCGTTCTGCTCTACGGGGTCGGTGACGTTACCGTTGCCGTCGGCAGTCGAACTTGTTCCCATCGGGACGTTCTTTATAGTGCCGGAGATGAGGTTCTTTAATACGCCGTTGCCGTCTTCAAAATACGACTGCGTCTGGGTTGACGATATATTAAGGAAGATGATCGTGCCGCGGACCGAAGCTACGGATGTCGGGGTCTTTACCTCGAATTTGGAGTTGCCTTTCAGTTTCTCTACTTTGGCGCGGAGCTTGCCCTTCTTCGACTCAAAAAGGCTCTCATGTTCTCCGCTGCCGGTCTCTTTGAGGCGTGTTATCGTGAAATTCGAGTCCTGTTGTAAGGTGATGACATCGCCGTTCTCGACCCTGAATTCGGCTTTTCCGTTCTTGTTCGTCTCTATTGTATCGCCGGTTTTGAGGGTCTCATTCACTTTAGCGTCGTGCCATACCGCCGAGCCGCCATTCTTGACTTTAACGCTTCCGGAGAGTTTAACGATGACCGCCTTCATCTCGCCGGGTTCGCTGTAACCCTCGGCCGTCGCGGATCCGCCGGCAGGGGCTTTTGCTATCATAGTGTCTTTTTCGTGCGCGGTCCTCTCCATGGCAAGGATCGTCCTGGGATAGGTAGGTTCGCTGTCCGCGACTATTACCGAGGACTCCCCGCTCTTTATCTCGACCTTCTTTTCGGGAACGGCGGAACTTGAGAATGACAAACTGCCGTTCAGGACCGTCGCCGAGGTCGCCGATTTCTGGTAGGCCACCACGAGATCCGTCCCCTTTACGCTTCCCGACGCGTTAGGTGTATTTATGAGGAAATTATCTTTGCCCGGCGCCTTGGAGACCACCGCCCTTATCTTGCCCCGCTCTATATTCAGGACTGCCGCTATACGTTTTCCGTCGAGGCCTACCCTGTAGTCCTTGATCTCAAGCCTGGTTTTTTCCGAGAGGGTGACGACAGACTTGTCAAAGAACGTTAACTCTGCCTTCGAGATGCTCTTCGTTCTCAGGATGTCTCCCGCAGATACATCCTCCCCGCCTTTTACCGGCACCGCTTCGGTCCTACCCGGGCTAAGCAGGTCTACATTGCCCTCGGCGGCGGATACCCTGCCTATCACTTCGGCGCTCGCCGTGACGGCGAAAGCAAGGGACGCCGCGGCAAGTATAAATGCTCCCGCCGTTAATAGTTTTGCGGTCCGGCTTTTCATTTTACATATCTCCTCATTTTAGAATTTGTATTGGATCCCTAAACCGTAAATGCTTCTGTCGTAATCGTAGACCGCTATATTCGAATGGTCCTTCACGTATGTGTATTTGAACTGGAGCTCCGCTTCCTTCCAGAAGTTATACGCGAGCATGGAAGAGACCGTATAGACCTGGTCATCCCGCTCTTTCTTGAATATCGTGTTCGTATCGGCGAAGTCCTGGAGGAAAGCGTCGCCCGCGACGCTTAATTTAAATCTTTTGAGAAAAGGATAAAGAATGGTGGCGGTGAACCTGTTGCCGAGATAGTTCCAGTTCACGCCTTGTGTGTATTCCCGGTTCAGCCCGTAATGGAGCCCGAAGAAACCTTTATTCTCCGCGAAGAAGAAAAAGTAACCCAGGCCTCCGCCGAAATCATTCGAGTTCCTGTTCTCATCGGGTATGAAGGGGTCGCGGGCAAAAGCCTTCTTCTGGTACTTGAAATTAGCCTGGAGCATATGCCTGCCGCCGATTATGTAATTAACAACGGGGCTGGCGCTGACCGTCGTCATATATTTGGTCCTTCCTACGTCTGTATAGTTATATCCCGCGGCGATCCCGAGGGTCCCGTTCTTGAAATAATAATTCGGCGTCACCACGACGGTCTGGCTTAGGACATCGTAAATGCCGAGGTCATTCTGGTGCGCAAAGTACAGGGAATACTGGCCGTCGAGCCCCAGCTTATCGTTTAACTTCAGCCTGCCCTGGCCCATGAAGTTCACGACTTCCCTCCAGTCAGCCTCATCGCTGATCCCGGTCGCGATAGTATCGTCACCGGGCTTAAGCAGGACATTCGTGTCGTATTCCCCCCCGACGCTGACAGTCGCCCTTAGGGGCCTCTCAGCCTCCTCTTTTCTCTTGAGGGCCTCCATATATTCGTTGGAAAATGACGCGAGGTCGGAGTTAGGGTCGAGGATTATTATCTCGTGGAAGACCTTTTTTGCTTCCGCGAATCTTTTTTCCTTGAGGTTAGCGATGCCTATCTGGTAATCGGACGCCTGTGAGAGCGACGAGTCGAGTTTTTTGGCATCCTCGAAGGCGGCGATCGCGCCGGTATTATCGTTATCTTTCAGGAGGACGAGGCCTTTGAGAAAAGCGGTCTGTGACGGCCTGATCGACTCTCTTTCGGCAACCGCTATATATTCTTTCGCTTCCTTTAGGTCTCCAAGCTGGTAAAGTACCTCTACGAGCTCGACCAATGCTTCCTTTATCCTTGGGGTCAGCGTTACGGCATCAATAAGATGCTTCTTTGCTTCTTTATAATCCTGGAGTTGTTTGCAGGTTATGCCGAGATAGTATGCCGCCAGCGATGAATTGGGGTCTTTTTCCCTCACCTGCTTAAGGACAGAAGCGGCTTCATCGTAATTTTCCTGTTTGTAGAGCTTAATTCCCTGCTCAAGCTGAGGATCGTTCTCTGCGAAAACCAAACCGGATGAAGATAATGACAGAAAAAAACAGATTACCGTTAAGGCGGGAATTGCTTTTTGTGGCATTAACCAATCCCTTCTTTTTACTTAGGTTAGTTTTTAAAGAGGATGAGCGAAGTTGTTATATGTGGTAAATTTTACCATCCATATGGAAAAAAGTCAAGAAAAAAGTTCTTGACAAAAACCGGCTGGTTAATATATTATACATCTGTAGCAGGTAATGCAGCTGACAAGCCCGATAGGTGTTCCTGTAAATGAAAAAAATTATCTTTTTTTGCATTGTTCTTCTGCTTTTGGTCTTATTCTCTCCCGCGGTATTCGCCGTAGAGATGTGGCCCTTCGACTCCAGTTTGTCAACAAACTCTGTATGGCAATTCGACCTTGGCCAGAAACCTTCTATTTACGTAAA
Source organism: Candidatus Omnitrophota bacterium (assembly GCA_041653595.1). Taxonomy (NCBI): domain Bacteria; kingdom Pseudomonadati; phylum Candidatus Omnitrophota; species Candidatus Omnitrophota bacterium. Next base: position 8,532 of record JBAZFB010000012.1, read on the forward strand.
CCTTCCGGAACCGGTTGAGCAGGGCCTGTGGACTTCTAAGGTTTTCAGCGATTGGAAGATAGGTACGACGCTTAAAGGTGAAGACAACCAGGAAGGCCTTTATTTCAGGCAGGAATACCAGTTGGACCTCCCTTCAACTTTTAACTGGTCCGACAAGTCAAATGTCGGTACTTGGAATGTCGTCGTAGATTATGGATATTATCGGTTGGGATCAACCGAATATTTCCGATCCGGCATCGCGTACACCTCTTTTAACATCATTGACCCCAATCCTAATACCGCCCCGGAACCTGTCGCCACAGTACTTTTTTTGGCGGGCGGGGCGACACTAGCGGTAAGACGCCTGCGTAAAAAGTAATACCCTTCTATTTTATCTTCAATACTATAACAGTCATATCATCATGCTGCGGCATTCCTTCGCTGAATTTCTCGACTTCCCCTACCAGCTTATCGGCCAGTCCTTGGGCCGGAAGCCGCCTGTTCAAGAATGCCGTATCGAGTATTTGTTTCTCGCCGAATTCCTTCTTGTTCTTGTCCCTCGCCTCTGATATGCCGTCCGTATACATCACGAATACGTCTCCGGATGAAACATCGAACTCATCGGCCATGAACTCCGAGCCGGGGATGATCCCGATCGGGCTTCCCACCGATTGCGTCAGCGCCACCACGTCCCCGGAATTTTTCACCCAGATGAGCGGGTTATGGCCGCCGTTCGAATATTTTATCTTCCTCTCCTTGGGTTTGTAGATAAGGTACTGGAGGGTGACGAACATCCCGGAGACCCCTTCTTCCACGAGCCTGTCGTTTATCGCGGTAAGGGCTTCGTCCGGTTCATTGAAGTCATGGGAAAGCCCGCGGAAATCCGCCATTGCCTTAGCCATGAATAAGGCGGCCGGAACGCCTTTGCCGGAGACATCCCCGATGACGATCCCCAGCCTGTCTTCCTTTAATTTAACTACATCAAAAAGCAATTTTATGAAATCGTAAAAATCCCCTCCCACATGCTTTGCAGGCACGAACTTGACCCCCAATTCGACGCCTGCCGTCCCGGGAAGGTTTTGGGGCAGCAGCGATTGCTGTATCCGGCTCGCTATCTGGAGCTCCTTTTCTATAAGGCCCTTTTCAAACCTCGTGATTATGAACTGGTTAAGGGTCACGGCAGGATACGCTACGCACAGCAAGATCAGTATGCTTACATAATCTAACCATATATTAAAGAAAGAAAATGAAACATACGATACGGCCAATATTCCCGCCGACAGTACCGCGAAAAATGCCAGGCCTTCGAAAGGGGTCCTCTTCGGGAGCGTAATACCGATGGTTGTCCCAATAATGAGAAGTAAAAGAAGTATCTTCCACCCGTCTACCCTCTTGATGAAGTCCCTTGTCAGTATGGTGTTTATCGCGCTCGCCCTTATGCCTACGCCCGGGTACAAGGTGGACACCGGCGTAGCCCAGAAGTCCTCGCTCCCCGTCGCGGTCAATCCTATTATGACGATCTTGTCCTTCAGGGTTTTCAGGTCCACGGCCGGCTTCTCTCCGTCCTGCGCCTGGACTCCTGACAAGGCCACAGCCGCATAAGATATCCTTTTAAATCCGGCATAAGCCCCGGGATAGTTTATCCACATCATCCTGTTAGCGTCGGTCCTGACATCGAGTTTTTCGAATGATGTGCCTAAAAAATGCGCGGCCGCGAGCGCGTCCAGGGAGAGATATTTTTTTCCTTTATGGGTGAGCTCTACCGGGACCTTCCTGACCTTACCGTCCGGCTCTACGAGGATGTTCACGAAACCTACGCCTTTAGCGTTCCGCTGTAATTCCGGTAAAGGCAATGTGATATCCCTGGGTTTGACGATGTTCTTTTTTAGGTCATCCTGGCGGAGCTCGAAGAACGCCGAATAAAATACGTTTCCGGTTATCTTCGTCTGCTTCGAGAGCAGTTCATCCTCGGCCGGCTTATCTTCCTCCGGCTCGCTGAAGATGATATCGAATACGATGGTCTTAGGGCCGTAATCATCGATAATATCCAGCAATTCGGCGTGATATCCCCTGTCCCACGGCCACCTGCCGAAGGCCTTAAGCGACGCGTCGTCTATCTCTATGACGACTATATCTGTGCTTGCCGGCCGCGGCCCGCGCAACTTGAAAAGAATGTCGATCCCTTGGTATTCGGCGAGCTCAAGAAGGCCCAGCAAATAGGCGAGCCCTATGACCGTCACGCAAATAAGCCCTATTAAAAGCCCGCTTTTCTTTTTCATTCTATTATTATCTCGCATTCCGGCAGGGCCGACAAGAACTTCCTGCCGTAGGGTTTGTGCAATATCCTGCTGTCCAGGATCACTACGATGCCGGTATCGTATTTTGTGCGCACCAGCCTGCCGAAACCCTGTTTTAATTTCAATATCGCCTGCGGGAGGCTGTAATCCTGGAACGGGTCCCCGCCCTCATCTTTTATCTTTTCCATCCTCGCCTCTGCGATCGGGTGGTCAGGCACGGCGAAGGGCAGCCTCGTGATGATGACATTGCTCAACGCCTCGCCCGGCACATCGACGCCTGTCCAGAACGAATCGACGCCGAATATCACCGAGCCGACGTCGCGCTTGAAAGCCTCGAGCATCTTTGTGCGCGGGAGCCCGGCGCCCTGTTTCAATACCGGGATCCCCAGGTCGTGCAGGAAAGGCGCGGTCTCCTCATACACATCGTCCATGAACCTGTAGCTCGTGAAGAGAACGAACGCCCTTCCTTCGGTCCGCTCAAGGTAAACCTTCAATTTATTGACGACCTCCGACCTGTATTTATCGTAGTCGTTAGGGTCAGGCATTTTTTTCGGGATATGGATCTTGACGTTATTGGCGTAATCGAACGGAGAGCCCAGTAATTTTTCGGCGCATCTCTTCAGCCCGAGGCGGCTCTTTATGTATTCGAAATTCTTCTCGGTCGATAACGTGGCGCTTGTAAGCACGACCGTATCTATCCTCGAGAAGAGCATCCCGTTGAGCGCCGGGGCAATGTTGATGGGCGCGCAATCGAGCGATATCCTGCGATACCGCCAGCTTGCGGCCCGCAGGCTGCCCGTGGGCCGCAAGCTGCCCGATACCTCCGCCCAATAGACGTAATCCGGCGCGCCCATTGTCAGGAACGTTTCCAATGCCTGGATTAGCGCGTCCGTCCTGTTCATATAATATTTGAAGTCCACCTCTTCCTCTTTCGAGCGGGCCCGCTCGAACCTGTCCTCGAGCATCCCGGAGAGTCTCTTAAGCGGGTTCGAGAGGCAATCATCAACGAAATCCGGCTGCCTGACCCTGCGTATGTTATCCCTTTCAAGCCAGTCCGCGACCCCGTCGAAAAACCTGTCCGAGGCCTTCCTAAGATCCGATACATAATCTTTCAGGCCGTCGTCACTTACCGAAGTCAGGAACCCTTTCTTCTTCGAAGGATTGTAGAGGGAATCCAGGAGGTATTTCACCTTAAAGTTTGATATCTCGTAGCCGAGATGCTCGGTAGCCACATCTTCGATCGTATGCGCCTCGTCGAAGACGACGCATGAATAATTCGGCAGGAGCGAGTATTCGGATTGGCGCAGGGCGAGGTCGGAAAAGAACAGGTGGTGGTTCACGACCAGCAGGTCCGCCTCCTGCATATTGTTGCGCGCCTTCATCAGAAAACAATCGTTCCTGTATGGGCATTTTTTCCCGAGGCAGGTGTCAGGCTCGCAGCAGACCCTCTCCCACACCTTCGGGTTGGGTTCATCCTCGAAATCCGAACGCGAGCCGTCTGTCGTGGCCTTGGACCAGGCTAGGATATTCCGCAGGTCGCCGACCTCCTCCTTCGATTCGAAGAGGTCCGTCCTCGAAGAGAAGACCCTGTTGAGCCTCCTGAGGCAGAGATAATTAGAACGGCCCTTTACCAGGCAGTAAGTGAAGTCGAACGGCATGACGGTCTTGATGAACGGAATATCTTTTTTTACGAGCTGTTCCTGGAGGCTTATGGTGTTTGTGGAGATGACCGCTTTTTTACCGGATGAGACCGCGGAATCTATCAGGGGCACAAGATAAGCGAAAGATTTTCCGACGCCGGTGCCGGCCTCGGTTATAAGATGCCTCCTCTTCCTGATGGCTTCCTCTACGGCCTTCGCCATCTCTCCCTGTTGCGGGCGGAATTCGTAATCTTTAAAGGCGTTCGCGAGCAACCCGCCCTTGCCGAAAAATCCCTCCGCGTCGATATTAACGCCCGGATCATCGGTGCCTGTGAGCAACGGGCTGTTAGGTAAGATCATCTATCTCGGGCTTATCGCAAGTTCCTCCAGCCGCGCGATCCTGCGTTCGATAGGAGGATGCGTGCTGAAGAGGTTAGTGAAGCCGCCGCCTGTGAGCGGATTGACGATAAATAAATGCGCGGTCGTCGGGTTCGCCTGCATCGGCACCTGGCGCGAGTAATTATAGAGTTTCCTTAACGCGTTCGCCAGCGAGAGAGGCCTTCCGCACAATTTGGCGCCGGATTCATCGGCCATATACTCCCTCGAGCGGGAGATCGCCAATTGTATGAGCGTCGCGACTATGGGAGCGAGAATAGCTATTATCAACAAGGCGAGCGGGTTTCCGCCTTCCCTGTCGTTATCCCTTCCGCCGACGCCTCCGAATATTGCCGCCCATCTCGCCATATCCGAAAGCATATATATCGCGCCGGCGACTGTGGCGACTACGGTCATGATCAGGGTATCCCTGTTATGGACGTGGGAAAGCTCGTGGGAGATGACGCCTTCGAGTTCGTCGTCGCTTAATAAGCGCAATATGCCTTCGGTCACGGCCACAGAAGCGTGCGCAGGGTTGCGTCCCGTAGCGAACGCGTTAGGTGTCTCAACGGGGATTATATAGATCTTCGGTTTTGGGATATCGGTTTTGGTCGCCAGGTTCTGGACTATCCTGTGGATCTTCGGGTAATCCCGGAGCGGCGCCTCTTTTGCTTTATACATCATCAGGACTATCTTGTCGGAAAACCAGTATGAGAAGAAGTTCATCAGGACCGCGAGGCCGAAGGCTATGATCATCCCGTTCCTGCCGCCTATGAAGTTTCCCACAAAGATAAGCAGGAGCGTAAGTAATGTCAGGAAAAATACCGTTTTGAATACGTTCATCTTTAAACTACCTCCTAGAGATTCTTTATCTCGGATACTTCTTTATCTATCAGGTGCGCGACTTCGGAGATCTCTTTGATCGCGTTATCGACCGCCTTCTTGAAGTAGATGGCCCCGGGATGCCTCTCCCCGAGCTCGACCAGGCGCGCGCCCATGTCAATAAGCGTCAGGTACATCTTCTTAAGCTCCTGGGCGTCCTTGTAGTTCCTGAACTTCCTGTTCAGGAACTTTACCAGCTCCTTCTTCTCTTCCGTGTCGATCTTCGTGAACCTTACTCCGATGCCGGGATAATACGTGGGATTCTTGTCCTTATCGGCTATCCAGGCCACCCGCCCGGTAACGTCTATGGGATGGGAGACCGTCGGCAGCGAGAACTCCAGGTCCATGTCCATCCCTAGCTTGAATTTTTTGTTGGTCTTGAGGAAGAGGCCGTGCTGGGCGAAATTTTTCGACCTGAAAAGGTAAGCCTTGCTGCTTGCGGACTTATCCTTTTTTCGGTGCCACTTGACCTCGACGTCCAGCGCCAGGCGGCGGTGCAATCTCTTGTTGGAAGCCATTTCGGATCCTTTCGCTATTTAATATCCTTCGCTTTTTCGATGAAACTCTTCATCAGGCCGTGGTCCTTCCTGCCCGGGGCGGCCTCAAGCCTGCTCGAGGCGTCCACGCCGTAAGGCCTTGCCTTTTTTATCGCCGACTTAACGTTGCCGGCGTCGAGTCCGCCCGCGAGGATCACGGGTTTACCGGACTTTTTCGCTTTTGCGGCCAGGGACCAATCGAATCTAACGCCCGTGCCGCCGCTCTTCCCCTCCACGAATGAATCGAGCAGGAAAGCGTCCGCGGGATACCGTCCCAACCCCTTCAGGCTATCCCCGCCTTTGATGCGGACCGCCTTTATTATTTTATAGTATTTATTGAGCCCTTTGCAATAGTCCGAGGATTCGTCCCCGTGCAGTTGGAGGAGGTCGAGCCGGCAATCGCGGGCTATCTTAAGCACTCTTCCTTTTTTTTCGTTTACAAAAACCCCCACCGTGACCACGTATGGGGGCAATTTCATTATTATATCCTTCGCTTTCTTCGGCGCGATCCCCCGCCGGCTTTTAGCGAAGACGAAACCCAGGGCGTCAGCCCCGTAACGGCAGGCGGCCTCGGCGTCTTTATAATTGGTTATACCGCAGATCTTCACTTTTACCAAGCCATCACCCTCTTTACCTCGGCGCCGATGTCGTCGGCCTCCATGAAGACCGTCCCGATAAGCACGGCCTTTACCCCTATTGAGGCAAGGGACTGCACGTCTTCCGGCTCCCTGACGCCGCTCTCCGAGACGATTATCTTACCGGGCGCGACCTTCTCGATCAATTCACGTGTTATATTAAGGTCGGTCTCTAGAGTCCTGAGGTTCCTGTTATTGATCCCGATTATCTCCGCCTCTATCCCGAGCGCCTTGTCGAGGTCGCGCTGGTCGTGGACCTCTATGATGGCGTCCATGCCGAGGGACTTGGCCTCGTGGAAGAGCGCTTTAAGCATGCCCCTGTCGAGCGCAGCGGCAATAAGGAGCACCGCGTCGGCGCCGGCTATGGCCGTCTCAAATATCTGGTATTCGGATATGATAAAATCCTTTCGCAGGATAGGCAGGTCGACGGCCTGCCTCACCGCTTTGAGATGGTCCAGGCTGCCCTGGAAATATTTATCCTCTGTCAGGACGGATAACGCGGCCGCGCCGCTCTTCTTATATATCCTCGCTATTACTTCAGGGTCATATTCATGCCTTATCACGCCGTGCGAGGGCGACGCCTTTTTCAATTCGGCGATCAGGTTTATCCTGCCGCCCCTGGAGATAGCCGCCTTGAAGCCGCGGTTCTTGACCGGGGAAGCCGCCCTCTCGATCTCGTCGAGAGGCAAAGTTTCCTGCGCTTTTTCCATTTTGTGTTTCTTGTGTTCGATTATATCTTCGAGACCTATCATGAGCTTGCCGCCTCCTTTAATGCCTGGAGTTTACCGAGCGCCATCCCGGACTCTATCGACTCTTCGGCCAATTGTATGCCCTCTTTGATGTTCAACGCCTTATCCGCCGCGTATATGGCGCAGCCGGCGTTTAACACTACGATATCATACTTAGGGCCTTTCTCGCCGCTCAGGATATCCATCGCTATCTTCGCGTTCTCGGCGGGCTCCCCGCCTTTCAGGTCACCGGGCAGGGCCTTCTTTATCCCGAAATCCCGCGGAGAGATCCCGTAGGTCTTTACCCTTCCGCCTTTTAGTTCGGATATCTGTGTCCTGTCAGTAGTGGTCACTTCGTCGAGCCCGTCTTTCCCGTTGACGACGAGCGCGTGTTTTGAGCCCAATCTCCCGAGAGCTTTCGCGATGGGCTCTGTCAATTCCCGGTCGTATACGCCCAATAACTGGTTTGTGGCGCCGGCAGGGTTGGTCATCGGGCCCAGGATGTTAAATATCGTCCTTATGCCTATCTCCTTGCGCGGGCCTACCGCGTATTGCATCGCCTTGTGCAGCGCCGGCGCAAAAAGGAACCCGATGCCGGCCTCATCTATACACTTCGAGACCGTATGTTCCTCCGCGTCGATATTTACGCCCAGAGCCTTCAGCAGGTCTGCGCTCCCGCATTTGGAAGAGACGCTCCTGTTGCCGTGCTTGGCGACGATGACCCCGGCGCCTGCCGTGACAAAAGCCGTAACCGTCGAGACGTTAAAGGTCTGGCATTCGTCGCCGCCGGTCCCGCAGGTATCCAGCACGACCTGGTGCCTCGTCTTTATCTTTGTGGCGTGCCTGCGCATGATCTCTGCCGCGCCGGTTATCTCGTCGATCGTCTCTCCCTTTATCCGCATCGCGGTAAGGAAAGCGGCGATCTGCGACGGCTGCGCCTGCCCGGTCATGATCTCCTCCATCGCGAGCTCTATCTCGTTCTTGGAGAGGTCTTCGCATTTCACTAATTTGGCTATCGCTTCTCTTATCATTATTTCTTTAGCTCCAGGAAATTCTTCAGTAATCTTTTCCCGTCGGCCGTCAATATCGACTCCGGGTGGAACTGCACGCCCCAGACAGGGAATCTTTTGTGCCTCAGTCCCATTATCTCTTTCTCTTTCGTCTCTGCCGTTATCTCGAGGGATTTCGGGAAAGACTTACGCTCCACGAGGAGCGAATGGTACCTTGTCGCGTCAAAGGGGTTCTTTAATCCCTTGAATATATCTTTGCCGTTATGGTATATCTTCGAGGTCTTGCCGTGCATCGGCCTCTCTCCCTTTACTATTTTACCTCCGAATACCTCGCCTATGCATTGATGCCCCAGGCATACGCCGAGGATAGGGACTTTTCCGGCGAACTCGCGTATCGCCTCGTTCGAGATGCCCGCGTCTTTGGGGAATCCCGGTCCCGGAGAGATGACTATCTTTTTAGGGCGGAGCGCTTTTATGTCCTTCAGGGTCATCTTGTCATTCCTCACGACCTTAAGGTCCTGGCCCATTTCGCCCAGGTACTGGACGAGGTTATACGTGAACGAATCGTAATTATCGATGACTAGGATCATCTCATTAAATCCCTTTTTCGGCGGCCTCGATCGCCTTCATGGTCGCCCTGGCTTTATTTACCGTTTCCTGGTATTCCTTTTCCGGGTCCGAATCCGCGACTATCCCGCCTCCGGCCTGGACATAGGCATTGTTGCCCTTTTTTACGATCGTCCTGATATTTATGCAGGTGTCGGTATTCCCGGAAAAACTGAAATACCCGACAAGCCCTGCATACGGGCCGCGCCGCGTATTCTCCAGTTCCTCTATTATCTCCATCGCCCTGACCTTCGGCGCGCCTGAGACAGTCCCGGCAGGGAAGGTCGCCCTTATCACGTCAAACATATCCTTATTGGGTTTGAGTTTCCCGGTGCATTCGCTGACTATGTGCATCACATGGGAATATTTCTCGATGACCATAAGCTCTGAGACCTTTACCGTCCCGTACCTGCAGACGCGGCCGATATCGTTGCGGCCGAGGTCGACGAGCATTATATGCTCCGCCCTCTCCTTCACGCTGGAGAGGAGGTTTTTTTCAAGCCGTTTCTCTTCCTCTTCGTCCCTGCCCCTGGGCCTTGTGCCGGCTATCGGCCTCAGTTTGACTATCCCGTCCTCGCTCCTTACCATAAGCTCGGGCGAAGCGCCGACCAGCGACAGGTCCCCTAACTTGAGATAATACATGTAAGGAGAGGGATTTATCATCCGCAGCGCGCGGTAGAGGTCGATTCCCGAGGAGGTTATTTTCGCGCTGAACCTCTGGGAGGGGACTGCCTGGATTATGTCGCCTATCCTGATATAGCTCTTCGCTTTTTTAACAATAGAGATAAATCCCGGCTTTGTAAAATTTGATCTTACATCCAGATGGAAATTTTTGGGTTTCGCGGTCCTGTTTGTCTTGACGGCGAGCGGGGCGTCCAGGAGCTTTACCAGGTTATCGATCTTTTTTATGGCCTTACCGTATGCCTTTGAGGGATCCCCTTCGATGTGCGCGTTAGATACGACCTTTATCTTATGTTTAACGTGGTCGAATATCAGTATCGTGTCGGTCAGGAGAAAGACCGAATCAGGGACCTTCAGCTCGTCGGGATTTTTGGAAGGCAGTTCCTCGAAAAACCTCACCATATCGTAACCCATGAAACCGACAAGCCCGCCGCAGAAACGCGGGAGGCCGGCTGTATGGACAAATTTATACCTCTCAAGGATCTTCTTCATCTCCGCGAGAGGGTCGCCGGATGCGGCAAACCGTTTCGTTTTCCCGTTCTCGATTATCTCTATATTGCGTCCCTTGCTCTTGAATACCAGGGACGGGCCGGAACCAAGGAACGAAAACCTCGCTATCTTCTCCCCGCCCTCGACCGATTCAAGCAGGAACGAATAATCGCTCTTGTCGATCTTCATGAAAGCCGAGACAGGCGTCCCGAGGTCCGCGGTGATATCCTTAAAGACGGGTATCAGGTTGCCTTTCTTTGCAAGCCTTATAAATTCCTCTTTTGAAGGTGCGTAGCTCATTATTTTTTATAGACCTTATCCGGGTCGAATATCTTCTTTCCGGATACGGCGGTATTCCCTTTCCCGTCTTTTAACTTGCGGTAAAAACACGAACGGTAGCCCGTATGGCAGGCCCCGCCTACCTGTTCGACCTTGACGAGAAGGCAGTCTGCGTCGCAATCGAACCTTATCTCCTTTACTTTCTGGACATGGCCGGACGATTCGCCCTTCAACCACAATTTCTTTCTCGACCGCGAATAGAAATGCGCCCTCTTCGTCTCTATAGTCTTCTTCACGGCGACGTCATTCATGTAAGCCACCATGAGTACCTCGTTATTCTTGTAGTCCTGTATGACGGCCGGTATAAGCCCGTTCCCGTCGAATTTCAATCCGGAGATGAATTTATTCATAGCCTGACAGCGACTCCCTTTTTATTTAAGAATTGCTTGGCTTCCTTTATCGAAAACTCCTTAAAATGGAATATCGACGCGGCCAGTACCGCGTCCGCCTTTCCCTTCGTCAATCCGTCGTAAAGGTCTTCGAGCGTGCCCGCGCCGCCGGAGGCTATCACGGGTATTCCTACCGCCCCGGATATGGCTCGGGTGAGCTCCAGGTCATAGCCGATCTTTGTCCCGTCGCGGTCCATTGAGGTCAACAGTATTTCGCCTGCGCCGCGCCTCTCGGCCTCTCTCGCCCACTTGATGGCGTCCTTTCCCGTGGGCGTCCTTCCGCCGTGGGTGTAAACTTCCCAGCTCTTTCCCTTGCGCTTCGCGTCTATCGCGACAACTATACACTGGTCGCCGAACCTGCCGGACGATCCGGAGATGAACCCGGGATCATTCACCGCTGCCGTGTTTATCGAGACTTTATCCGCCCCGGCTTTTAACAGGTTGCGTATGTCGGCGATATTCCTTATCCCGCCGCCGACGGTAAGCGGCATAAAGACCTTCTCAGCCGTCCGCCTCACGACCTCGAGCATGATATCCCTGTCCTCGTAACTGGCGGTTATATCTAGGAAGACCAGCTCGTCAGCGCCCTCTTTTTCATAAAATGACGCGTTCGTGACCGGGTCTCCCGCGTCGCGCAGGTTCAGGAATTTCACGCCCTTTACGACACGCCCGTCCTTTACGTCGAGGCAGGGTATTATCCTTTTTGTGAACATATCTTGTTTGCTTCCCTGAGCATGATCTTTCCGTCATAGATCGCGCGGCCGACTATTATTCCGATTATCTCTTTTTTGTTATATTCCTTCAGGATCCTCAGGTCGGCGAGGCTCGAGATTCCGCCGGAGACGATCATATCCATCTTTACCTTGCTTATGAAGTCCAGGATATTCGCGAAACCCGGCCCCTGGAGCGTGCCGTCCCGCGAGATGTCCGTATATTCGACCGCCTGCACGCCGAGCGTCTTTATCCTTTTCGCGAAATCAGCCGCTTTTATATCGGTCGGGTTGACCCATCCTTTCGTCTGAAGAAACCCGTCTTTTACGTCGAGGCTTACGATTATTTTATCCTTGTATTTGTCCACAGCTTTTTTAAGGAACTCCTCGTCCTCGCAGGCCTTGGTGCCGAGTATGGCGTATGAGGCGCCGGCCCTGATTATCGTTTGGAGGTCTGCCTCGGTCCTTATGCCGCCGCCGACTTCAACCGGGATATCGATCGAGGCGGTGATCTTGCGTATCCAGTCGAGGTTCTTTAATTTTCCCTCGAGCGCGCCGTCGAGGTCGACTAAATGGAGGCGCTTGGCTCCTTCGCTCTGCCACCTGAGCGCCATCTTGACCGGGTCGGCCGAATAGACCGTCTCCTTGGAAAAATCCCCCCTGAAAAGCCTTACGACCTTTCCTCCTCTTATGTCTACCGCAGGTATTACTATCATAGCTTTACGAAATTCCTCAGTATCTTCAGGCCCAGCTCCTGGCTCTTCTCGGGGTGGAACTGGGTCGCGTAAATATTATCCGAACAGACCACCGACGGGAATTTGACGCCGTAGCCTGTCCAGGCCGCGACGCATCCTTTATCCGCCGGGACCGCGTAATAAGAGTGGACGAAGTAGAAATATGAGCCTTCGGGCACGCCTTTAAGCAGCGGGCAATTCCCTTTTATCGTTAATTGGTTCCATCCCATATGCGGTATCTTCAATCTCTTCGACCTGAACTTTACGACCTTGCCTTTTAAAAGGTCCAGGCCTTTGCTTATACCGCCTTCTTCGCTCTTGGAAAATATAAGCTGGAGCCCCAGGCACAGGCCCAGAAAGGGCTTTCCTCTTCCGGTAAATTCCTTTATAGGCTCTATCAGGCGGCGCGACTTAAGCTCCGCCATAGCGTCTTTGAATGCGCCGACCCCGGGCACGATCACTTTATCGGCTCGCAGGATATCACGGGGTTTGTTTGAAACTTTTACACGGGCCCCGGCCTTTTCCAATGCCTTGGAGACGCTGCGGAGGTTGCCCATACCGTAATCGACTACGACGATCATAATTTCCCTTTTGTAGACGGGACCCCTTTGATGCGCGGGTCCAACCTTGTCGCGTCGCACATGGCCCGGCCTAAAGCCTTGAATATCGCCTCGAGGACATGATGAAGGTCCTCGCCGCGGTACTCTATATGCAGATTTATGCCCGCGTTCCTGACAAACGCCTCAAGGAATTGTTTAGCGCTGTTAAGGGAATATCCCTGCCTGTCGATATATGTCGGCGGTACGGGTTTCCCCACGCACCGCATATAAAGCGAAGGCCTGCCGCTTATGTCCAGGGCGATGCGGGCGAGGGCCTCTTCCATAGGAACCGCGACGTTCATCGAGCCGAACCTGCGGATGCCTTTTTTCTTCCCGAGAGCCTTAGCGAAGGCCTCGCCGAGCGCTATACCCACGTCTTCGTTCGTGTGATGGATATCCACTTTGAGGTCGCCCTTCGCGAGGATCTTAAGGTCGAAACAACCGTGCCTGGCGAACAGAGTAAGCATGTGGTCGAGGAACCCGACTCCGGTATAGACGCGGAATTTGCCGCTCCCGTCGATGTTGAGCTCTATTTTCACGTCCGTCTCTGTCGTCTTCCTGCGGTGTTTTACGGTCCTTTTTTTCATCTAGAACCTCACTTTGATGGATTCCATGTGCTTATTCAGCCCCTCGAGCTTCGATATCTTCTCAATCGACTTCTTTGCCTTCTCCAGCGCTTTCTTAGAATACGATATGATGTGGGATGACTTCACGAAGTCCTCCACGCCGAGGCCTGAGAAGAACCTTGCTGTCCCGCTCGTAGGCAGGACATGGCTCGGCCCTGCAACATAATCCCCTATAGCAGTGGGTGAATATTGGCCCAGGAATATGGCCCCCGCGTTATTTATCTTCTTAAGCCACTTCTGCGGGTTCTTTACCATTATCTGTAAGTGCTCCGGCGCGAGGCGGTTGACTATATCGCACGCCTCATCGAGGTTCTTCGCCAGGATTATATAACCGTTCGCGACCTCTTTCTTGAGCGTCTTCGCGAGCGGCTTCGATGTCGTGACCAGTATCGGCAGGCCTTTGAAGTGCTCGCTCTGCGCCTCAAGGTCCTTTATCGCGAAGAGCGGGTTCGTCGACCTGTTCGCGAGTATGACCACCTCGGACGGGCCGGCTATCATGTCTATATCGACATAACCGAAGACCTGACGCTTCGCCTCGGTGACGTAATCGTTTCCCGGCCCGACTATCTTATCCACTTTCGGGATAGTCTTCGTGCCGAAAGCGAGCGCGGCTATCGCCTGGGCGCCGCCAACCTTATAGATCTCGTCGACCTTGAGCAGGTTCGCGACCGCCAGTATGTGCGGGTCGATGCTTTGATACTGGTTCGGGGGCGTGCAGAGGACGATGGATTTCACGCCGGCCACCTGCGCCGGCAGGACTGTCATATATACCGTAGATATGAGCGGGGCTGTGCCGGCCGGGACGTATATACCGACCCTTTCGATAGGCGCATATTTCTCGCCGAGCACTACGCCGTCGCCGTCGACTATCCTCCACGACTTCTTGCCTTTAAACTGTTTCTTATAAAATTTAGTGACGTTATCGATGATATTCTTGAGTTCGGATATGAATTCGGAGTCGATATCCTGGAACGCGCCGCTCGCTTCGCTCTCGGTGACCCTTAGCTGCCTGGCCGAGAGTTTTACCTTGTCGAACTTGCGCGTGTACTTTATGACCGCGTCGTCGCCGTTCGCCTTGACGTCCTCTATTATCCTGCTGACGCACTCGGTGACGCGTTTCTTGCGGTTGCTATACCGGTTGCAGAGTTTCTCGAATTCCTTGCTGTAAAGCTTTATTACTTTCATATTTTAAGTTCCTTTACCGCCGCGATGCCGGCCTTCAGTGCCTCATCAAGCTTTGAGATATCCTTGCCTCCGGCCTGGGCAAGGTCTGGCCTTCCCCCGCCGCCGCCTAAGATTATCTTTGATATATATTTAATGACGGCGCGCGAATCGAGTCCTGACTTGGCCAGGTCCTGGGACATGCCTACGACTATAAAAGCCTTTTCATCATACGCGCCGAGCAATATAGATACTGCTTTCTCTTTCAGGACAGTCTTTATGGCGTCGGTTAGGCTCACGAGAGTATCGGGAGCGCAGCCATCCATCCTCCTCGCGATAAGAGTGATGCTATTATCCAATAATTCCTTCTTCGAAACAAGGTCTTTCGCCTTCTCCGAAATGTTGGACGCCTCGTAATTCTTGAGCCTCTTTTCGAGGTCTTTTACCCGGTTTGCGAGCTTTTCTATCTGCGCCGGCAGGTCTTCCGGTTTTATCTTCAGCATCTCTGCCACGGCCTTCAGGCCGCTTTCGGATTCCTTTATTTTATTGTAAGCGGCTTCTCCCGCGATCGCCTCTATCCTGCGTATCCCCGCCGCGACAGACGACTCGCCGGTAATCTTGAATAGCCCTATCTCGCCGGTGGCGTTCAGGTGCGTCCCTCCGCACAATTCCCTGGAGATATCCTCGACGCTCACTACGCGCACCTTCATGTCATATTTTTCGCCGAATAAGGCGGTCGCTCCGGACTTCTTTGCTTCCTCAAGGTCCATCTCTTTTACCTTGAGCGGAGCGTTGCGCCTGATATAATCATTTACCAGGCTCTCGGCCGCCTCAAGCTCTTCCCCGGTCAGACCCTTGAAATGCGTGAAGTCGAACCTCAACCTCTCCGGCGCGACGAGAGAACCCGACTGGTTGACATGTGCCCCAAGCACTTTCCTTAACGCCGCCTGCAATAAATGCGTGGCCGTATGGTGCCTGGCAATGGCCATCCGGCGGTGGATGTCGACCTTCGCATTGACCTTGTCGCCCGTCTTTACGCGCCCTTTTTCGAGCCTGCAGATATGCACAGGGATCTTTTCTATCAGTTTTGTATCTACAACATCGGCCTTAAAATCATTGTTTTCGAGTACCCCTGTGTCACCGACCTGGCCGCCGGTCTCACCGTAAAAAGGCGTAACATCTAGTATGACAGCGAACTCCGAAGGACCGGCCACTTCATTGACCGATTTGTTATCTATTATTATGGCTTTTATGTCCGCGCTGGATTCTAATTTATCGTATCCTATGAATTCCGATCTTACGCCGGAGCCCAAGACCGCGGCTGTCAGCGTCTCCGCAAATATGTCTCCGGAGAGTTTTGTCGCGCCCCGGGACTTTTTGCGCTGCTCTTCCATCAGCCGCTCGTAGCCTCCGAGGTCGAGTTTCATCCCCTCTCCCGCCGCGAATTCTTTTATCAGGTCTATCGGCAGTCCGCGGGTATCATGGAAATAAAATACCTTCTCCCCCGGTATTGTGTCTTTCTTTCCGGCCTTTAACAAGGCGGCCAAATTCTCGAGGTCTACCCTCACGTCTTCGCTTATCTGGAAGAATTTCTCCTCTTCGGATTTTATAATGACGCTGATATTCTCGCGCCGCGAGCCGATCTCCGGGTAACCGCCCTTCATCGCCCTCACGACCGGATCGACCAGCTTGTATAAGAACGGCTTATCGAAACCGAGGAATTTTCCGTGGACCAGCGAACGGCGTATCAGCGTCTTTAAGACATATCCCCTGCCGGTATTCGCCGGCAGAACCCCGTCGGCGACACAGAATACCGCAGCCCGTATATGGTCGGCGATCGCGTTCCTGTGGCCTACCCCTTTCTTGTCGGCCTTAGCGTTGTTCTTTTTTTCCGGGTCATCTATCAACTGATCTATCTCATCGACTATCGGCTTAAAGATATCCGTCTCGAAATTTGTCGCAACACCCTGTATGACAGATGCCAGGCGCTCAAGCCCCATGCCTGTGTCTATATTTTTACTGGGCAGCGGCTCGAGCTTGTTCACCCCTACGCGGTTGAACTGCGTGAATACGAGGTTCCATACCTCCACGTATCTCTTGCACTTGCCGCAGCCCGGGCCGCACTTGGGGTCCCCGCAGCCGTACTTCTCGCCCCGGTCGACATATATCTCGGAACATGGGCCGCACGGCCCGTTCGGCCCGTCCTCAGGCGCGTTCGCCGGCCAGAAATTATCATGCGCGCCGAATCTCGTGATCTTTTCTTTTGGGACTTTTATCTTCTCCGACCATATCTTATAGGCCTCGTCGTCATCCTTATAGACCGACACCCAGAGGTCCTTCTCTTTCATCCCGAGCTCTTTTGTAAGGAATTCCCAGGCCCACGCTATCGCCTCTTCCTTGAAGTAATCGCCGAAAGAGAAATTGCCGAGCATTTCGAAGAAGGAATGGTGCGACGGGGTCTTGCCGACATTATCGAGGTCGCCGGTCCTAAGGCACTTCTGGCAGCTCGCCGCCCGTTTCATATCTTTGCGGTTTCCGAGGAAATAATCCTTGAACTGGTTCATCCCAGCGCCGGTAAATAGCAGCGACGGATCGTCCTTCGGGACTAACGAGTCTGACGGGATGACAGGATGGCCTTTCGAAGCGAAAAATGAGAGGAATTTACTCCTCAGTTGGTCCGTAGTCATAATTTTCTTTGATTATCTTCCATATCGTGTTATAGGAGAACCCGCGCCTGCCCAGGAAATCGAGGAGCTTCTTCTTCGCCTTCTCTTTTTCGATCCCTTTCATGTGCGCCATCTTCCCGCGCACCAGAGGCATCGCTATCTCATATTCGTTGAACGAGCCGTTTAGTTCGCCGAATGCCGCGCCGATGGTCTCATCATCCACGCCCTTGGCTTTAAGCTCTCTGGTGATGAGGTTCCTGCCTGCCGGCTTGATATGCATCCTGTCGCCGATCCAAAGCCTGCAGAAGACCCTGTCGTCCAGCGACTTTTTTTCTATCAACTCGTCTATGACCCGGGCGATCACGAAACCCCGATGGCCTTTTTGCTTGAGCCGCTGCGCCATCTCCTTGACGCTGCGAGGGCGGAACCTCAATAGCCTTGAGGCATCCGCCTTCGCCTTCTGCAAAACCTCTTCGTCTATTTCGACTTTATTTTTTTCCGTTATCTTTTTGTTCCTCTTTTGCTTCTTCTTTGACCACGCCGTATCCGCGCGAGGTGAGGATAAGAACATCGCCCTTTGCCGATTTTAGCGTCTCATCGTAGTCTTTCATGTTCTTTACCGGTTTCTTATTTATCTCCAGGATAACGTCGCCGCGCCTGAGGCCTGCCTCATCGGCCGGGCTGCCCGGCTCTACATTCGTGACGACCACACCGCCCTTTTCCGTGACCTTGTATTTTTGTGAGATAGCCGGCGTCAACTCCTTGGCTTCTAACCCGCGCCAGTTGCCCAATTCTGCTTCGGCATATTCCTTGAGCTCTTCCGGCCTCTGCGCGATCTCTATATCAAGCGCGGCATCTCTCTTGTCCCTGAGGACAACAACCTTTACTTTCTTTCCGATCGGTGCCCTTCCTACGAGCTTTAACAGCTCTCGTACATTTTCGACCGGTTTGCCGTCGAAAGATTTGATGATATCCCCGCTCTTCATCTTGCCCTTCTCGGCGGGGCTGCCGGCCAAAGTCCTGGCGACCAGGACGCCATTCGTCTCGGTAAGGCCGAACTGTTTAGCAAGGTCCTCATCGAGGTCCTGCACGTTCACGCCGAGCCAGCCGTAAAGCACCTTCCTGCCTGAGATGAGGTCGCTTAAGACGCGTTTCGCCGTATTTATCGGGATAGCGAATCCAATGCCCTGGTATCCGCCTGTCGTGGATATTATCGCGACATTTATCCCTATTACCTTCCCCTCGATATCAACCAGCGGACCTCCGCTATTACCCGGATTTATCGCCGCGTCGGTCTGCAGCAGGTCGGAATAATCCTTGTCCCCGCGTGAACGCGGCAAAGAACGGTTAAGCGCGCTTATTACCCCTACCGTTACCGTCGGTTTATTGGCTATGCCGAAGGGATTGCCGACCGCTATCGCGAATTGACCGATCTTAACATTGTCTGAATCGTCCAGCTCGAGGGCCTTAAGGTTCTTGGCGTTTATCTTCAATACTGCCAGGTCCGCCCTCTCGTCCTGCCCCTTTACCTTCGCCGGGAACTTCCTGCCGTCGGATAACGTGACCTCTATCTTATCGGCGCCGTCGATTACATGCTGGTTTGTGAGGATGAAACCGTCCGCGTCGATTATGAAGCCTGAGCCGAGGCCGCGCTGCTGGAACTCGCGTTCGGGAATGTCGCCAAAGAAGTCCTTGAAAAATTGGCGGAACATCTCATCGTTTCCCATCGGGACCTGAGCGCCGCCCATCTTCGCCGTATGGACCGTCGAGATGGAGACGACTGCCACGCCTGCCTTATCAGCTACTTCTCCGAAAGTATTTTCAAGAGCTTTTGCGACGCTTAAGTCCTGCGGGTTAGCCGATGCCAGGCCGTTCAAACCGAATACAAGTACCGTAAATACCGATACAAATACGAACCGCTTAAACATTTAGATTCCCCCCTTCTGATGTTTACGCGATGGTTTTTTCTTTTATCTTCTTTTCCAGTTCGTGGAGGACTTTTGGGTTTTCCTTAAGGAAGACCTTGGCGTTCTCCCTGCCCTGGCCGAGTTTCTCGCCGTTGTAAATAAGCCAGGATCCTGATTTCTCGACGACGCCGAGGTTCGCGGCGAGGTCTATGATATCGCCGGTCCTTGAAATGCCTTCGTTGTAGATTATATCGAACTCTGCCTGGCGGAACGGCGGGGCGACCTTGTTCTTGACCACCTTTACCCTGACGTGGCTTCCGACAGACTGGTCGTTGATCTTTATGTTCTCAATCCTCCTTATATCGAGCCTGACCGACGCGTAAAATTTGAGCGCCCGGCCGCCCGGCGTCGTCTCGGGATTTCCGAACATAACGCCTATCTTCTCGCGGATCTGGTTGATGAATATGACCGAGGTCTTGGATTTGCTTATCGAGGACGTCAGCTTGCGCAGCGCCTGTGACATCAGCCTCGCCTGCAAGCCTACGTGTGAATCGCCCATCTCGCCTTCGATCTCGGCGCGGGGAACTAACGCTGCGACCGAATCGATGACGACAACGTCGACCGCGCTGGACTTTACCAGCGTCTCGCAGATCTCAAGCGCCTGCTCTCCGGAATCCGGCTGGGATATTAAAAGATCGTCGAGGTTCACACCCAACTTCTTCGCGTATGTGGAATCGAACGCATGTTCTGCGTCGATGAAAGCGGCGGTCCCGCCTTTCTTCTGCGCCTCGGCGATCACGCTCAATGAGAGCGTAGTCTTGCCGGATGATTCCGGGCCGTATATCTCAACAACGCGACCCCTGGGTATGCCGCCTACGCCTATCGCCAGGTCGAGTGAAAGAGCGCCTGTCGGGATAGATTCGACGGTCACATGGGTCTCTTGCCCCAGCTTCATTATGGAACCCTTGCCAAACTGCTTCTCAATGTGCGCCAGCGCCAATTCGAGCGCCTTTGTGCGCTCTCCCTGCTCCTTCTGCGCCTCTTTTTCTTCCCTTTTTACTTCCTTTTCGTCCTTCTTTACCATATCCTTCTCTCCTCTATTATGTTGAAATGCGGTTAAGGTACTTCGCCTATAGTAATAGACGAAGCCTTAGTGGATTTTCTTTCAAAAATCTTTAGGTTGGCCCCAAAATGTTGTATTTATTATACGATTCCGGGGTTATTATGTAAAGTAAAATCGGGGGCGGGATTTGTCGTAACTTAAACGGCGGCTACCAGATAAAATGATAGCCGCCGTAGGTTAAAACTGTAAACCGGTTATTCCTGCTTCGCTTTCATCTCCTCGATCTTGAGGCCTCTAAGCTCTGTAGGCAGGACGAATTTTACGCCCTTGGGGGGTTTGGCGGTGCCGTAGATGAAATACTTAATGGTATCGCCTTCTTTCTTTATCACGTAGCAGATCTTGCCGTAGGGCGTAGGCAGGTCCTTGACCTCGATACCCTGGTCAAACCATTCCGCGGCCAGTCCTTCGCCGAGTATAAGCTTGCCGTTATCATCATAGACGAACATCGTCCGGACCGCGTCGATATAACCCGAACCGACCCATGTATGCGGCATATCGCCGATATACGAAGGCGTGCGCGGTTTGGCGTATACGACCTCAGCCATATGGTTCCAGCCGTACGGCCTGACCGAGTCTTTCGTAAAATACCTTAGCATGGCGAGGCCGCGTTCGCGCTGGTCCATCCTGAAATAGGCGTTCGCCGAGCGGACCTCGTAAGGAGTGAATGTCCTCTCGTGGCCCGGCTCCATGCCTTTGCTGACGTCGTTATAATACCTGTCGAAAGTATTTTTCAGCAGGTCCTTCGGCATGTATTCCAATTCTCCGGCCGCAACTATTGCGATGGCGGTCGAGGTCGAGTCGAAGTCTCCCTTCTCGACGCATCCCGCGATATAATTAATCTTATCGCGCTCAGCTACCAGTTTTATCGAATCGTAGAGGCACTTGCGGAAATCGTCTACTTCCTTCTGCATCCATTCCGCGCTCGCCTTATCTCCCATAAGGTTGGCGAGATAGACCCCGTCCTTGAACCCTTTAAGCGCGAAGAAATCATCCCAGTAGCTTGTCATCGCGGGATAATAACCTTCGTGGCTGTTTGATTTTGGAAGTATCCCGTAATACGGCTGTTTCTTAGGGTCGGTCTTAAAATCAGTGCCCATAGTGCGGCGGCGGAGGCTGCGGGTGAATTCCAGGACCTTTACGACCTTCGGATAGATCTTCGGAAGGTATTCCTTATCCCCGGAATAGTCCACATAGTTGCGGACCGCGAAGACATATTCTCCCTGCGCGTCCCATTCGACGCCTTCTCCCGAGCCGTTATCATTATTGCCTACGGCATTGCCTCCCTCGAAAATTATATACGGGACAAACCCGTTATCCGCGACTTTTGAGGAGAACGCGTCGAGCCATTCCTTCACCGGCTCAACTACGCCCACCTTCAGGAGCGCCGCGCTCGTCAGGCAACCGTCGCGCATCCATGAATGGCTGTAATTGCGCGAGCCGGGCTTTATCCACGGCCCGTCCTTATTTATGAGGATGTAGGCGATATTGGTTTTCATGACATCGATCAGGCGTTTCTCGGGAATATTGATAGTGAAGCGGTTTTCAAACCCGGCCCACATGGCCGCCTGTTTCTGGAGCTCGGTATCGAAATCCGCGATCGTCCCGTCACCCGGGAACCGGATGATGAAATCCTTTGTTTCGCCCGGTGCGGCTTTGAGCTCATAAGAAAGCCCGGCCGAAGCTGTCCCTTCGCTGCTTTGCGCGGACGCGGAATCAGGCAACCCGCCCTTTTCCATGAAATCGATGATATCTCCTGAAGAGAATGGCACCGCTGCCATCTTAACGCCAACTGTGCCCGTGGCCAATTTAGCCTGGCCGTTTATCAGGAGTTTCGGAGGCGCGCATTCAACCTTATTGATCGGGCTGAAACCGCCGTACTGCCATATCGGATTCAACTGAACCGGCCTCACCGCGAGGTCGAACAACCCGCTGAACGGCTTGTTCCCGGTATTCTTGAACCTGTACCTGACCTCCATCGTCGACCCGCCGGCCGAGATCGCCGTAACTTCAAGCGTCCAATCGCTATGGTCCCATTTTACCGTCGGTACCGGCAGGTAATCTTCAAGCAGGCTCTGGGTTACTTTGCAGTCATTAGCGGTGTAAAGTTTCTTGCCGTCGTAGATAAAGGGCATGACCGAGAAACCGCCCTTATATGGCTCAAAGCTACCCGTCTCGCTCAAAAGTCCTTCGTCATTGGAATCCGGCGCGCCGACAACCGTCCAGAACTCCTGGGCCCTGCGCAGCCACATCGGATAATAACCGGGCGGTGATTGTTTCGCGAGCGACTGGTAGATCTTTATCGGCGTCGCCTGCTCTTCGCCGCTCTTCGGCTCGAAACTCTTCAGGACGCATTCCTTCCCGGTCGCCGATGCGAGGCAGTTCACCCTGAATTCCCTGACAGGGCCGGCCTTGAAATAGATCCAGTTGTCTTTTGACGTATTCTTGTCAGTCTTGAATACTTCATTCCAGGCCTGTCCGTCAGCCGAGGCCTCCACGGTAAAGGATTTAGGGTAGTTTTCATCCCATCTCAGGATGATCCCGCCCAGGTTTATTCTTGCGGGCAGTTTTATATCGGTCTGTGCGCCGTTCCTGGTAACTACCGGCGGCTTATCCCCGTCGAGGAAAGTCACTTCCCAGAGGGAATTGCCCCAGCCGGTGCCGCGCTGGATGCAGTTTATCTTGAGCGCGGTCGCTACGACCGGCTCAAAATAGATTATGTCGGTGTTGCCGTCGCCCTCGGTGGTCTCGTATACCTTCTTCCAGTTGCCTGAGGTGCCCTTAACTTCTATATTATATATCTCGGTAAAAGCGTTCTCCCATTTAAGGACGACACCGCAAATGTTGTGGGGGGTGTCGAACTCGGCCTGCCACCACTGGTTGTCCTCGAACTTGCTCGACCAGCGCGACTGCATATTCCCATCTATCGCCTTATCTGCGCTGTAATCGGCGTCGCCGGATGAGGCGGTAGCCTTCGCCTTTATCGGGTCAGGCGCGTTAAATTCGACCTCAAAAAAGGAGAAACCCCATTTGGTCGCCCGCTTGATAAGGTCAAGCTTCACGTAACGGGCTTTGACCGGGGTGAGCTTTATGATCTCGGTCCCGCCGGAACCGTTCTTCTTTTCATAGACTTTTTTCCATGAGGTCTTATCGTTGGAGACGAGGATGTTATAATCGCTCCCGTAGGCGGCTTCCCAGGTGAGAGTTATCTTCTTTATCTCGGTAGGTTGGCCGAGGTCGATGATCAACCATTGGTTGTCTTCGAACGTGCTGGACCAACGGGTAGACGGGTCGCTGTCTATGGCGGACTGTGGATTGAGATTCTCTCCGCTTGAAGATGCGGATGCCTTCCATTCCGCGGCGTGGGAAAACTGGCTGAAACAGGCAAGAACCGACAAAACCAGGACAAAACCGAGCTTTTTACCGGACATCTTCCCTCCTAAAGTTGTATCCCCCTGAATGTTATACAATAATACATTAACATATCTCCCAATGCAAGCCATTTTGTGTTATCATTGCCATATGGCAAAAACACCCGTCGGGCTTCCCCGTTTTGATGAAGATTTCCTGGAAAAACGGGAATGTTTCATGCTCTTCGAGACGAGCCTTTTTGACGGCGAAAATTCGAAAAGCTACATCCTCCTCGACCCGGTCGATACCATAAAAGTATACGGGTTCAGCGACGTCAAGCGGGCGTTCGAGCGCATAGAGGAGTATTCGAAGTTACACTTTCTCGCCGGATATTTTTCGTATGAACTGGGATATTATTTCGAGAAAGCGTCTTTCGCCCCGAAAGACCCCTTTTCCCGTCCGCTGATCCACCTGTGTGTATTCAAAGATATGATGACCTTCGACCACAGGACAGGAAAGTTATCGCCCCGCGTGCCCGGCCTTTTCACGGAAGAGGCCGGCCGGCGCGATTTTCGCGTCGATAACCCCAGGTTCAACCTTACGAAGCCTGCATACTTCCGCAAGATCTCACGGATAAAAAAGCATATAAAAAACGGCGACACCTACCAGGTCAATCTTACCGGGAAATATTCCTTCGGTTTCTCGGGCAGCGCCTTTTCTTTTTACCGGGACCTCAAGGAAAAACAGAACGTGCCGTATGGCGCCTTCTGTAAACTGGGCGGAGGATACCTCCTCTCGCTCTCCCCCGAACTCTTCTTCAGGAGAGACGGCAATACCATATACTCCAGGCCGATGAAAGGGACGATCGGAAGAGGCGCGAATATGAAGGAGGACCGCGGCAGGATATCAGAGCTTAAGCACAACGCCAAGGAAGTCGCGGGGAACCTGATGATCGTCGACCTGATACGAAACGACCTGGGAAAGATCTCAAAGACCGGCAGCGTCAAGGTATCTTCGCTCTTCGACGTAGAAAAATACAATACCCTCTTCCAGATGACCTCGACCATAAAAAGCGTTTTAAGGGAGGGCGTGACCTATTTCGATATATTCAGGAGCCTCTTTCCGGGAGGGTCTGTTACCGGCGCCCCCAAAATAAGGACGATGCAGATAATAGAGGATCTCGAGAAAGCCGACAGGAAGGTCTACTGCGGCGCGCTCGGCATCATCTTTCCCGGAAATAAAGCGGTCTTTAACCTGCCTATCAGGACGATATCCATATCGCGCGGGAAGGACAAGGTCCTAAAAGGCGAGATGGGCGTCGGCGGAGGAATAACCGTCGATTCTGACCCTGAGGAGGAATACCGCGAATGCGTCTTAAAGGCCAGGTTCCTCACGGAAAGGCACAGCCCTTTCTCGCTTATTGAGACGATGCTATGGGATGGAAAATTCAAGTTCCTGGACCGGCATCTCGGAAGGATGCGCGATTCGGCCGCATATTTCGGGTTCGTTTTTGACCGCGTGAAGATAATAAGAATATTAAAAAACACCGGGAAGGCCTTTAAAAAAAATGCCCGTTACAAGGTCAGGGTTTTGCTGGACAAAGACGGCAGGGTCACGGCCGGGGCATCGGAGATCGAGCGGGACACCAAGCAAGCCTCGCGGACTGCCGCGGTCTCGAAATTCAGGACCGATGCCGGCAACGTCTTCCTTTACCATAAGACGACAAACAGGGGACTTTATGACGCCGAATACGGACGTTACAGCGCAAAGGGATATCTCGACGTCATATTCCTTAACTCAAAAGGTGAAGTGACCGAAGGCGCCATAACAAACGTGGTAATAAAGAAAAACGGGAGATGCTACACTCCCCCTCTCTCCTCCGGACTTTTGCCAGGTGTTTTCAGGTCCCATCTGATAGAAAGCGGACGCGTTAAGGAAAAGAGGATATTTTTGGATGACCTGCGTAGATCCGATAAGATATTCCTTTGTAACTCGGTCCGCGGGCTCGTTGAAGTCAAATTGACTTCTCCTTGCCCATAACCTATAATAGACCATCATGAAAGCCGAAATAATCTCTATAGGTACCGAGATCCTCCTCGGCCAGATACTGAACACCAACCAGCAGTGGCTCTCGCTGAAACTCGCCGAGCTCGGGGTAGACGTCTATTACCAGTCCACCGTGGGGGATAACCCGGAACGTTTGGCCCGCGCGATACGGCAGGGGCTCCTCCGCTCGGATATCGTGATAACTACCGGCGGGCTGGGCCCTACCGTAGACGATATCACCCTAGAGGCGATATCGCGCGCGATGCCGAAAAAACTCATCTTTCACAGGGCGATAGCCTCTAAAATAAAATCGCATTTCGGGAGCCAATGCCTGAATATGCCTTCCGGAAACCTCAGGCAGGCCCATATCCCGGAAGGCGCGAAAGTCCTCGCGAATAACGTAGGCACGGCCCCGGGGTTTATCGTCGAGGAGGCCGGAAAGATGCTGATAGCCCTTCCCGGGCCGCCGCGCGAGCTCAATCCGATGTTCGAAAGATACGCGATGCCTTATTTAAGGAAAAAAGCCGGGACGGACCGGGTAATAAGGATCCGCACGATAAAGATGACAGGCCTGCCGGAATCCGCCGTCGACCTGAAGGTAAAAGACCTGCTGGAAAGCCCTCCCCCGGTCACCGTCGGCATCTACGCAAAACCGGCCCTGATAGAACTAAAGATAACGGCGAAGGCGAAAAATGAAAAGGCCGCGAAGACCCTGATAGACAGGATCGACAAAAAGATCACCGCGCGGCTGAAAGGTTATGTATTCGGCCGAGATAATGAGACCCTTGAGGGCGCCGTGGGAAAGATCCTGGCCGCAAATGCAAAAACGCTCGCAATAGCCGAATCCTGCACCGGCGGGCTTATCTCGACCAGGATCACCGATATCCCCGGAAGCTCGAGATATTTCAGGATGGGGGTCGTCGCTTACTCGAACGACGCGAAGATATCCCAGCTATGCGTCTCTCCCGGCACAATTTCCAAATACGGGGCGGTGAGCCGCCAAACTGCCGTAGAAATGGCAAAAAATATCAGGGATATCTCAGGGGCGGATATAGGACTTTCTGTCACAGGGATCGCCGGGCCCGGCGGCGCCACAAAGGCAAAACCGGTCGGGCTTGTCTATATAGCTCTCGCCATTCCTGGAAAGACTATCTGGAAGGTATTCCGTTTCAGGGGCGACCGGGAAATGATCAAATTCAGGAGTTCGCAGGCGGCGCTCGACCTTCTCAGAAGATCTCTGTAGAGCCCTTCTTCCCTATATCCTTCACAAGGCAGACCTGGTCCTTCCCGTGTTGTTTTGCCCAGTATAAGGCGTCGTCCGCCTTCTTGAACAGCTGCTGCTGTGTCGTGCCGTCATCCGGATAGACGGCGATGCCCATACTTATGGTGAAAGAGACGGATTTACCGTCGACCTTTATCTCTTTGGCCTTGACCGCTTCCCTCAGCCTTTTTCCTACGGTGACGGCATTGCCTGTATCGGACCTGGCGAGAAGGACGACAAACTCATCCCCGCCGTACCTGCCTATAGCGTCCACGGGCCGGCCTTTGACATCGAAATTACGTATATGCACCTTTAGGATGTCCGCCAACGAGGTTATTATCATGTCGCCCGCCTGATGGCCATAGAGGTCGTTATACCTCTTAAACCCGTCGATATCGATTATGATAAGGGCGAATTTCTCCTTGGACCTTACGGCCCTCTTTACTTCTTCATCGAGGCGGGCGAGGAAAAAATTATGCACATAGAGGCCGGTGAGGCTGTCGCGGATGGAAAGCTCTTTTACCTCTTCGTATAATCTCGCTTTTTCTATTGTGATCGCCGCCTGGTTCGCGAGTATATCGATACTCTCCCGCTCATCTTTTGTTATAGGCTGCTGGCTGAAGATATTATCTACCACAAGAACGCCTATCCTGGCGTTCTTCACCATCAGCGGGACGTAAAGGAACATGCCCTCTGTCCCCTGCGCCCCGGAAACCTGGGGCGCCCCTTCATCGAACAGGCTGTCGACTATCGTGTTAACGCCTCTTTCGATCCGGAATGTTCCATTTCTATGGGCCTGGCGACTTTCCTGATATCGGCGCTGGCGACTCCTTTCAAGATATTTTCTTCCTTGTCTATTAAATAAAGTTTTGCCCTGTCGAAATGCAGCACCTCGACAGCGCTCTTGAGGATTATCGAAAGCACGTGACTTAATTCCAGAGTGCTCGCCATGGCCTCGCTTATCTTGGAGAGGGCCAGTAGCACGCTTATCTTCCGCAGATTGGCGTGAAATACCTTTATGTGCCTTATACCCCTGCTGAATTCCCTGGCGTAGTCGCTTAGCATATCTTTTTCTTCGGGTGTTATCTTCTTCTTGCTGGCCAGTTTATCCGCCATAAGGAACCCGAGTTTGTCATCCGCGGTGATCAGCGGCAGGCATATCTGCAGGCCGTCGTCCCATATTGCGGAATCGCTCTTTCCGAGGAATACATCGACCAGGATCCCGCCGCCGTCCTCCTTTACGGGTATCCTGCTCTCTCCGGCTATTATTCCCTTTCCCCTCATCCGTGCCTGATAGCATTCCAGCGAGTTCGTCGTCTCCTCGTAGAGGAATATATAGACGGCGTCGAAACCGATATCGTCGAGGATAGACTTAAGCCCCGCCTTGAGGGTTTGGTCCAGCCCGGTCTCAAGCTGGAAAAATACCCTTACCGAATCCTGCAGGATCCTGAGGTGATCTTGTAATTTTTCTCTTCCGATCTTCTCTTCCACCGCGCCCGTCCTATAATGATAAGATATAATTTACCTGGGCGGCGTATTTGCGCGCCTCGGATGCCAGGTACTTTTCGTTATACTTCCGGGTTTTTATAGCGTCGATGATGTTCCCGAAAAACTCGGTTATTATGAATTCGACCCCGCCCCAGAAATCTATCTGCCTGTAGCTCCTGCCGTATTCGCTGTAAGTCTGCTTCAGGACCTTCTCCTGATCGGTCTCCCCGCGGAAGATCTCGGAGAAGGGCTCGATGCCCGCGGGCAGTGTGCCTATAGACTTATACAGGTTGACCTGCGATTCGTTCGAGGTAAGGAATTTCATGAAGAGCCAGGCCTCGTGTTTATTCGCCGAATAGTTCGATATCGCCAGGTTGCTTCCTCCCGCGAAACTGAAACGTCCGGCCGGGCCGGAGGGAAGAAAAGCCACTCCGAACTTATCGATTATCTCCGGCGACGCGCGATTTGAGGGCGTTCCGAAGAAACCGGGGATGTAATCTGCGGCGACGAACGCGCCGGCTATGCACATGGCGTATTTTCCGGTGATAAAAAAATCATGCCCCGGATATGCCGGGACTTTTCTTTCCCGGACCGGCGCGTAATCCCTGTTCATCAGGTCGAAGTAGAACTTTATCCCCCTCAGGGCCTCTTCCTTGTCAAAGGCCGCGGCGAGGCCGTCTTTTGAGAGGTAATCCCCTCCTGACGACCATATCCAGGGGACGGTATCATGGACAAGCCCCTGGTCTTTTATGTCAGAGACGCCGAGGACCCCGATAGGCCCGTTGCCGTGGTCATACCCCTTGAGGACCGAGCATGTCTTTTCGAAAAGTTCCCATGTGGAGATATCGCCGGCCGAAAGATTGAACTTCTTGAATATATCTTTCCTATAGAAGAGCATCCTGGTCTCGGCGCCCCACGGGAGGGCGTGTATCAGCCTTGTCGTTTCGTCCTCACAGGTAGCCCACGAGACGGGGTGGAATTTGTTCTTCAGCCTCTCTTCCGAGGCCTCTGAAGTAAGGTTGGCCAACGAGCCTACGGATGCGAGGGTCTTAGTCCAGGTATTCCCTATCTGGAAGATGTCCGGCAGCTGCTTGGTCTTGGCCGCGAAAATTATTCTTTTCCACGCCTGGGTCCAGGGGATTATCGAGAGGTCTATCTTTATTCCGGGGTGGGTCCTCTCAAATTCTTCTATCTCTTTATCCATCATCGGGCCCGTGTCGACGCCGCCTATGGGCATGACCCAGAATTTGAGAGATACGGGATTTTTCATATTTAAAATTATACCACCAGGTTGATTAAAGTCAACGCGTAATGTATAATCTCAGTCAAATGGGTGAGACTATAAGGGTTTTCATAGCGATAGAGCTTCCTCCGCAGGCGCGCGATGAGCTCATCTCAGTCCAGGCAACGCTCAAAAGATCCGGCGCCGATGTTAAGTGGGTCGAACCGGAGAATATCCACCTCTCACTCCGGTTCATCGGGGACGTAGGGCCGGATAAGACGGAGGAGATAAAAAACCAGCTTGCCGGCGTTGCTTCCGCTTCCAAAGCATTTGAACTCACGATGAAGGGTATCGGGGCATTCCCCGACCTGGACCATCCCAGGGTCATATGGGCAGGCGTGGACCGGGGGGCCGCCGAATCGGCGCGGATCGCGGATGGCCTGGAGGCTAAATTACGCGCCATAGGCATCGCCGGGGAAGAGATGTTAAAGAACAAATTCCATCCTCACATAACGCTTGGGAGGGTCCGGAGCGGGAGGAACGGCGATAAGCTGCGCGGGCTTGTCGAAACGGTCGGGTTTGAGGCGGGCCCGGTAATAAAAGCGGAATACCTTACACTCTTCATGAGCCGGCTGACGCCGCAGGGCTCTGTCTATACCGCGCTTTTGAAGGCCAAAATGGCTATAAGCCGGACCGAGAGGTTCGCGTAGACAGCCGCAACCGCATCATCCAGCACCACTCCCCACGGGCTCTCTATCTTTTCTATCCGTTTGATCGGGAAAGGTTTCGTTATGTCGAATACCCTGAATAATACGAAGGCGAGGGCGATCAACTCCGGCCTCATCGGTATGAACAGGAGCGCTATCATCATCCCTATTGCCTCGTCGATTACTATCCTCCTCGAATCCTTTTTACCGAAGAGCTCCTCCGCGCTCCTTATAACCAGAAGGGCCGCCGCCGTCAATACAGATAAGGTTATGAACGTGACCGGAAGGCTGTAATTTACAAGAAGGAAAAGCAGCAGGCCGCACACAGAACCGGCCGTGCCGGGTATCTTTGGGATATAGCCCGCGTAGAAACATGTGCTCACAAGCCTGATGACGGTCTTCAATTGAACAGCTTCCTGTTCTTTATGAAAAAGGATATCCCGGACGTAAGCGTAAGCGCGACGGTAATGAGCATAACGAAGAATATCAGGTTAAGGAGCCACTTCTCCGTATCGGCATTCCAGAAAGCGAGGGAAGTTCCGGCGTCCTTGAACATCAAGAATATGAGTATCATCGATACGGCTATCATCTGCGAGACGGTCTTGTGCTTCCCCGCCTCTTCCGCCTCGATGACTTTCCCCCTTGTAAGGGAGGCGATCCTCAACCCGGTGACCGTAACTTCCCTTGCCATTATTACCACTACCGTCCACGCCGGGATGAGCTCAAGCTCGACGAAAGCCAGGAAAGCCGACAGGACGAGGATCTTGTCGGCTATCGGGTCCATCAATTTCCCGAAATCGGTTATCTTATTTTCTTTGCGGGCAAAATACCCGTCGAAATAATCGGTAAGGGAGGCGGCCGCGAAGGTAAAGAACGCGAAATATTTAGCGCCCTGCCATTTGGCAAAAAGGAAATACATAAGGACGAAAGCCAGGAATATCCTGGAGATAGTTAGTTTGTTCGAAAGGTTCATTTAGCCCGTTCTTTCTCGCCGATCAGATCGTATTCCAGAGCGCCCGTTATCCTCGCGGTCACAAAATCCCCTACCCTGATGCCGGGACCGTTTATGTATACCCCTCCGTCGATCTCCGGGGCATCCATATATGTCCGGCCCAGGTAACTCTTCCCGCCGGAGGCCTCTTTTTCGTCGATAAGGACCTCAAACCTGCGGCCTATGTATCTTTTGTTATTATCCGAAGAGACCCGGCGCTGCGCCTTCATCAACTCGTTCCGCCGCGCTAATTTTTCTTTTTCGGGTATACGGCCCTTCGAACCCGCGGCCGGAGTCCCCTCTTCCTCCGAATATACAAAAGCACCGAGCCGCTCAAATCTCGCCTCTTTAACAAAATCGAGGAGTTCGTTGAATTCCTTATCCGTCTCGCCCGGAAAACCCGCGATGACGGCGGTACGGATGGCTATCCCCGGGACGCGCCCGCGCAATCTTGCGAGCAGGCCCCTGATAGACGCGCTTGACGTCCCCCTCCTCATCGCGTTCAGTATCCTGTCACTGATATGCTGGACAGGCAAGTCGATATATTTGCATATCCTTTCCTCGCCGGCGAGGGCCGAGATCAACCCGTCATTTAAATGTGCCGGGTGCGCGTACATGAGCCGCAACCACCGCGCCCCTTTGAGCCGCGCGATCCTTTTGAGCAATTCCGCGAGCGCGGGCCGGCGGTAAAGGTCGACGCCGTAGAGGGTGGTATCCTGCCCTATCAGATTTATCTCTTTTACACCCCGGCCTATAAGGTCCTGCGCCTCGGCGACGATCGATCCCATGCCTCGGCTCCTGTGCCTGCCGCGTATCTTAGGTATGACACAGAAGGAGCATTTATGCGAACAGCCCTCGGAGATCTTTATGTAGGCGAAATGCCTTGGGGTAAGGGCCTGCCTGGGCGTTTTCCAGTCATAGAGGTATACGGGGTTACGTGTGACGCTGTAGATCCTCTTCCCGGCCATGATATCATTAATGATCTCGGGAAGCCTGGAGAAACCCTCGACGCCTATGAAACCGTCTATCTCGCCCATCTCCTTTTGCAGCGCCTTGCCGTATCTTTGCGGAAGGCAGCCAGCGACAAGTATCCCCTTTATTTTTCCGGAGCTCTTGAGTTCGATGAGATCGAGAATGGTCTCGATAGATTCTTTTTTGGCGTCTTCTATAAAAGAACAGGTATTGACTATCGCTATATCAGCGCCGCGTGAGGATGCCGTTACCGCGAACCCGGAATCTTTAAGCGTGCCTAAAATTATCTCGGAATCTACCAGGTTCCTCGCGCAGCCCAATGAGATAAGTGATATCTTGGTCGGCTTGGTCGGCATTTAGGATAGCGCTACTTGGGTAATTTCAGGCCTTTTATCACGCCTTTTCCCAGCGGGGCCAGGGGAGTCCCGTTCATATCCGCTGCCAGCGCCTCACCCTTGCTGGCCGAGACCTCGAAAGATTCCTTCGCCTCCCATCTCTCGCTCGATCCCTTCTTCAGGATGCCGTCGTATACGACGCTGCCGTCGGCCCTTAACTTCAAATATACGTCCGCGCGCGCCTTAAGCGAGAGCATAAGGTTTTCGCCTTTCGGTATCCGCAGGGCAGGTGCTGCCGCGGCCTTCGGCGCCGGCTTAGCCGCCGGCTTCGGCTTTACCGCCGCTACAACCTTATTTTCGGCCTTAGGCCTGGATTTGAAGAACGCTATCGTCTTTGAGCCTGCAATGCCTATCAATTTAACGGCGAAGAAGATGACCAGGACGGCTATCGCGGCATAGATTATCTTTTTGAAGGGGAATTTTATTCCTGCGGGCGCCCTGCCCCATCTATCATCCTTATTGAGGACAGAGATCTGCTCCTTGAACGCGGGCTTCTCCCCGGTGAAGCTCTCGGCCAGAGATGCGCCGTCAAGCCCCAGGTAATCGGCGTATTTCTTGATAAAGCTCTTTATATAGACCGGGCCTGATATCAATTCCTGCGCCCTGTCCGCCTCGATGGCGCTTAAGATCCTCCCGCTTATGCGGGTTTCTTTTTGCGCCTCATCGATCGATATCCCTTTTGATTCCCGCGCGGCCTTTATTCTCGACCCGATTGATTCCATTTCGCTTTTACCGCCTCCATGGTATCTATCAGTATATCACGGGGTTTCGAACCGTTATAAGGACCGACTATCCCTTCGGCTTCCATCGTGTCTACGAGGCGCGCGGCCCTTGTGTAGCCGAGCCCGAGCCGGCGCTGGAGCATCGAGACCGAAGCCTGTTTGGTCTCCAGCACCATCCTTACCGCTTCCTCGTACATCTCGTCCTTCTCGTATGTCTTGCCGTGGGATTTCTTTTCTTGTTCTTTCTGTATCTCTTCGTCGTATTCGGCCTTCCTCTGCTCCTTTATAAAACTTATGACCCTCTCTATCTCCCTGTCCTTGACAAGGCATGCCTGCGCGCGGGTCGGCTTCGCGTCGCCGGGGCGCATAAAGAGCATATCGCCTTTACCGAGGAGTTTATCCGCCCCGTTCATGTCGAGGACGGTCCGCGAGTCGACCTTAGAGGCGACCTTGAAGGATATCCTTGCCGGAAAATTGGCTTTGATGACGCCGGTCACGACGTCGACCGAAGGCCTCTGCGTCGCGAGTATTATATGTATACCGACCGCGCGGGAGAGCTGGGATAACCTGGTTATCGCGTTCTCGACCTCCTGCGGCGCGACCAGCATGAGGTCGGCCAGCTCATCGATTATCACCACTATATAAGGAAGGACTTCCGGCACTTCCTCTTGGTCCTTGAATTCGCCCTTGCTTAATTTTTCGTGGAAGAACTCGATATTCCTTACCGCCAGGCGCGCGAAGAGCCTGTAGCGCGAATCCATCTCGCTGACGACCCAGTTCAGGGCGCCGGAGACCTTCTTATGGTCGGTCACGACCGGACACAATAGATGCGGCAAGCCGTTGAACATCGCCAGCTCGACCATCTTCGGGTCGACCATCAGGAATTTCACTTCGTCGGGAGAGGCGTTAAAGAGCATGGAGCTTATTATGGAGTTGACGCAGACCGTCTTGCCGGAACCGGTCGTCCCGGCGATCAACATATGCGGCATCTCGCCGAGGTCTGCGACGACAGGCGTCCCGGCTATATCCTTGCCGAGCGCCAGGGTTAGTTTTGATTTCGAGTTCTGGAACTCGGGCGACTGAAGTATCTCTTTCAGATATACGAAAGAGCTCGAGGAATTCGGGACCTCAACGCCCACCCTTGCCTTTCCCGGGATCGGCGCGACTATCCTTACGCTCTGCGCCTTCATAGCCAGGGCAATATCGTCGGAGAGGCTCGTTATCTTCGTTACCTTTACGCCCGGCGCCGGCTCAAGTTCATATCTCGTGATGACCGGCCCACGCTCCACGGCCGTTATCTTTACCTCAATGCCGAAATCCGCCAAGGTCTCTTCGAGCACCTTGGCGCTCGCGTCCAGGTCGTCGCTTATCTTGCGCTCTTCCAGAGGCGGCGGTGAATCAAGCAGGCTCATATCCGGCAGTTTGTAATTGCCTACGACCTGCTTAACCACTTTTACCTGGGCAGGCTTCGACTCCTCCTTCTTTATGATCTTCTTGATATCTATTATTGTGGTGCGTTCCCCTGCGGGGACCTTGCCCTGCTCTCGCAGGACCTTGGGTTCTTCCCTGGCGGCCTTCGCTTCGTTGACCGCCGCCTTCTCTTTCGTCTCCTTGCCCTTGGCTATCTCCGCCTTTATCTGCTCAAAACTTCTCCTTAAAGGCGACTGGGCTTCGGCTTTCTCGAATCGTTTCTCCTTCGCCTGTCCCGGTTTCTTCTTGAAGACGATCGAGATAAGCTCCGATACCGCGCTTGCGAGGGACACCACGATGGGAAATATAAGCAGCTCAGTCGCGAGTAGGATCGATAAAGCGCCGAGGA
The DNA here is from genome assembly GCA_041653595.1 of Candidatus Omnitrophota bacterium. NCBI lineage: Bacteria > Pseudomonadati > Candidatus Omnitrophota > Candidatus Omnitrophota bacterium. The sequence goes on from JBAZFB010000012.1 coordinate 43,615, forward strand.
CTATAACCATCACCCACGCGCCTACCGGGCCGAGATACCTCACGAAAAAGTTAGAGGAGAAGAGGCCGAGCAGGCCGCCCCAATGGACCTTGACCGCGTCGCTCTGGGGCGAAGAGGCGAGACTCAATAAGGCGCTGCAAGCTATAAAAAGAAATAAGGTCCCGAGCAGCTTGAAATAAAACTTCTGCGGGACCTTATTTAAAAATTTGCCGAGCGACCATGTCAGCGTCAGCGTGGGTACTATATAAGCGCTGAACCCTACCAGGGAGAAGAGCGCAAACGCGACTAACGCACCGAATATGCCGACATAGTTGTGGGTATATACGTTCGGATTAGACGTCAAAAACCAGAGGTCGTTCGGGTCATAGCTAACAAGGCTGACGAAGACAAGGACAGATAAGGCAAAGAGAAGAACGCCCCAAATCTCGTTTTTCCTCTCCTGCTTCACTTCTTATGATATCTCCTTTCGCCTCTTCCTTCCCCGGGCCCTCTAGATTCCCTCGGCTCGCGGGGTTCCCTGGGCTTTTCCTCCCCGGGGACGTAACCCGGCATGGCCTGCTTCCTGCTGAGGTTAAGCCTGTTCTGGTCGTCTATCTCCATGAGTTTGACCGGGAATTCATCGCCGAGTTTTACGACATCCTCGACGTTCTTGACGTATTGGTCCGACATCTCCGAGACGTGGACGAGGCCTTCCTGCCCGGGCAGTATCTCCACGAACGCGCCGAAAGGCATTATCCTCTTGACCTTGCCGTTATATATCTTGCCGACTTCCGGCATCTGGGTCAGGCTATTTATGATATCCAGCGCCTTCTGCAGGGCCTCACCGTCGGCTGATGCGACGTTCACCGTGCCGTCATCCTCTATATCGATCGTAACGCCGGTGTCCTCTATTATCTTGCGTATGACCTTGCCTCCCGGCCCTATGACATCCCTGATCTTGTCAGGGTTGATCTTAAAGGAGACGATGCGCGGCGCGTATTTCGAGAGCTCGGCTCTCGGTCCGGCTAGCGCCTGTTTTATCTTCTCAAGGATGATCATCCTCGCCTCTTTCGCCTGCTCGAGAGATTGTTTCACTATCTCGAGGTCTATCCCGTCTATTTTCAGGTCCATTTGTACGGCGGTAACGCCCTTCTCCGTGCCGGTGACCTTAAAATCCATATCGCCGAAATGGTCTTCCAGTCCTGCGATGTCCGTAAGTATTACGAAACTCTTGCCCTCTTTGACCAGTCCGATGGCAATACCGCTGACAGGTGCCTTTAT
>JBAZFB010000013.1:0-27376 GCA_041653595.1 Candidatus Omnitrophota bacterium
CTATTCCGCTCAGGTCATCTTCATCTTTATCAATCCACAATCCCGAAGGAAGCCAGTAATCGCAGATGCCGTCTTCCACCGGCAAAAATTTTTCGAATATTCTGCCCCATTCAAAAAATACGTGGAACGGAAAGAGGTGCGAGGGTTTCATCCGGCAGAGATAGCTAGACCAATGGAACCCCATCATAATGCCTCCCGCCGATTCAACAGCCGCCGCCTGCGCTTCCTGCTTCCAGGACCACTCCTGATACTGTATAAGTATCTTGACCTTAAATTTCTTGAAATACGCGGCATAGGCCGATCTCCAAAAAGCGTATTCAAAATCGAATATTTTCAACCAAAATGGCCGGGTGTCCCGCTTGAACAGATCTTTGGCAAGCGCCGTCAGCATCGGGATGCTGATATTTGACGCTATTGACCCTAGGTGGGCGTCGACCCACAGCGCTCCGCTTTTTTCTATTTCACCGGTTATTTCATCCCGGACAGGGGTATCGCCTCTGTCCAAATAATGGACGATGTTGAAAAAAGTATTATTTATATTATTTTTCCAAAAAGCAAAATCAATACTGCTCTCTTGGTCGTATTCTATCCATACGGACGGCCTTATATCTGTGATATTTGACCTTGGCCGGACGGGTATCAGTTTTGACGTTACGACGTTTTTCACCAAACTTAATATCGTCTTTACGTCCCGCATATATCCAGCCAAGCCCAAAGACTCTTTGACTATAAAAGTTCTTTCCTCGTAAAGCCGGCATAGCATTTTATTCATAGGATGCCGCTCAAACCTTATGGCATGGGCATTGTCCTTCATCGTCTTTGCTCTCGTCCTGGCAACGACCGCAAATGCCGCTTTGTCGGACATCATCGTCGATATATAGCAGCTTATAGCATTCTTTAGCCTTAAAGGCCTGCCGCCAGCATAGGCCTCTAGGGATCTCTCGCATAGCAAAAGCGTATCTTCGTTTGCGTCATATGCCAGCGTCTGCCCGTCAGGGCCTTCCTTTTCCAGGGACAAGCTAAAGGGGAATACGTTAAGGCGGGCCTTGCGCCGTTTAATAAAAGCGATCATCTTCCGGGCCATAACGGATTCCGAGCGTTCGCCATAATATATAACATGATTAGAAAAAGGCTGTAAGAAGATTGCCGCGGCCACATCCAGGGCACATAGTTTTTCCACCCAGATCACTCTCATCTTCTAACTCTGGCGGAAGCCCCGAAAATCTCTATTTTTGTTAAAGTAGAGGTCTTTAGCCTCTTCGATCATTTTGTGTTCTCTATTATGACAATAATTTTCCAGCAAGCGTTTATTCGCTTCATATAGCGCTTCGTAATATTCGTCGTCGGTCATATCGGTGAAGTTAACCGCCAACAAGTCGGAATTTACGTGTTTGTTTTCATAAAAATCTTCACAATCCCTAAGCAATCCCTTTTTGATCGCGTGGTAATACAGCGGGGACCCGGGATACGGCGTAACCGGACGGATCGTGCGCAATTGAGCGCCATTATCATATTTCAATAAAAATTCAACCCCTTTATCCAATGTTTCCTTATTTTCGCCGATATTGCCGAATATTATGTTGAAACCCTGGGATATCCCGGATTTTGAGGTAGCCTCGATGCCTTTTACAATAAGCTCGGCAGTCAATCCTTTTTTCATATTCTTTAAGACCAGGTCATCCATAGACTCAATACCGTAGTTTATGAATGTACAACCGCTTTTTTTCATTATTTTTAATACTTCCGGTTTGGCATAGTTCAACCTGCCGTTACAATCCCAGCGGATATTTAATTTTGCCTTCAGGAACGCTTCGCATAAACTAATCGTCCTTTCGATCGAAGACATCAATAGCTCATCCCCAAAGGTGATGTAAGTTATGCCGAAATCGCGCTTCAGCAGGCTTATCTCATCAACTATGCATTCGTTGCGCCTGGCGCGGAATCCCTTGTCCATTCTGTAGCAAAAATTACATTGAAAAGTGCAGCCCCTGCTTGACAAAACAGTCATGACGAAATCGCTGTTATTGACATGCGGCATCCTGAAAAGCCGGTAATAACTGATAGGGAACAAACGGTACGCGGGGAATGGTATGGTGTCTATGTCCTTTATCGGGTCTCTTCGCTCATTGACCTGCACTTCGTCCCCAGACCTGAAAGCTATTCCCTTGATGCCGGACAACGACTTTCTATTCGCCAGGGCGTCCAAGAGCTCAATAACAGTTATTTCGCCTTCCCCGATCACTGCCGCGTCGGCCTTCGTCTTTTTTAAGAAAAATTCCGGTTCCGGAGACGGACCGTGCCCCCCGATTATGAAAAATGGCCGGTTTTTAGCTTTATTTATGGCGGCGGATATCTTCAGCAGTTTTCGGTACTGGTAGTATCCCCCGACTACGCTCACGCCGATAACGTCAAATTTGTCTTTATCCAGTTTCCCGGTAAGATGCTCTTCGGGGTAATGATGCACGTCCTGGCTGTATATTTCGACTTCGTGTCCGTTTTTCAGGAGGATAGCGGCTACATAAGCAAGCCCTTGCGGAAACCAGTGTATATAAGAATCGTTATCGTAAACTACCAATAAGATCTTCACGATTTACTTCTCATCCATCCAAACTGCGTGCTTTAATTTCCATTCGCCGCCAGTTTTTTCCCAAATATGCGGGGATCGCCAGCTATCGATCACCTCCCAAAAATGCTTCTCGCTGATATCGCAGTACTTTAAGAAAATATCAAAGTATCTCTGGGGAAATTCCCCGTCAAATTTCTTTACAAGTTCTACCCCCTCTTCCCTTGTGAGGTGTTCATCGCGGATCTCATGCGCAGAATCTGACGTCGCCCTGCCGATCCCGAATTTGATAAACGCAAGGTAATAATGGTACCCGTCTATCTTGTCATCGAGAGAAGCGTATTTGGAATAAGTCCCCTCATTCCTTACGGGATTAGGGGTAAAACCGGTGTTTTCCACGCAATAATAAAAATTCTCCTGCGGTATCCACTTATGATAATAGCCGTAGAAGTGGATTTCCGCGCCTAACGCGTCTAACTCTTTATGCGGCGGAGTCATATACGGCACCAGGTCTTTTTCCTCTATGCCCAGGCTTATCAGGTCCTCAGGGCCAAGGCCTGAGAAATAATGTTTCTTCTGGTCGCCTTTGTAATCCCTGGTAGGTTTAAAAGCGTTTTTCATATCCCCGCCGTACTCCACCTCCCCGTTTTCGCCGTACATTATGAGGGGGATTTGATGTTTTACCGCGATCTGTAAAGGAAAGTTAACCTGGCCATAGATAAATGGCTGAAACGGGTCACCTAGTATCTCAAATGATAATTTAGTCAGTTTCCGGTGTATTATCCCGTTAGGAGTGCCTAAAATATTATCCACCCCTCCGACATGTACCATAGACTGTAAATTCTTGAAGCCGATATCCGTGTAAAGATGCGGCGCCCAGGTAACCGTCAACACATTCATCCCGTATTTGTGTTTTAGCTCGTGCGCGATCCGCGCGCTGTCTTTGCCTCCGCTGGAAGGGACCAGGACCTCATATCCGCCGTCTTTTCTTTTGAATCTCTTCAATAGCTTCAACAGCTCATTTTCCCGCTCTTTCCAGTCAAAGTGCTGTTTTTTGTATTCTGCAAACTGGCAGGCGGAACAGATACTATCAGCGTTGAAAGTGATCCGCGGCCTTTGGTTAGAGATCGTGCATTTCTTGCAGAATTTAACTTCCGCGGGCAGACTATACCGTTTTAGGACATCCTTCTTCTCAACCATTCCCTCTCCCCTTGCAGATAATCTCTTTATTCATCATCATAGTAAGACCTGGCGGCAATTCAGGTTATTTAAAGTGAGCGAATCCTTGATTTCTGCCAAACCAGCCGGCTGGATCATCTTAGATACATTCCCGCTTTTAATAAAATCAAGATTCCCTTCCTCATAGTCAGCGGATTCTACTTCGAATCTTTTGATAAAATCGTAATGCAGAATGGAAGAAATAGCGACCGCGCTCGCTCCTGTTTTCGAGAGAACTTCGCATATATGCTCCGTTCTCCCCGCTCCCCCGTGCGCGATTACAGGGATCAAGACCGCGTCAGCTACCATCCTGGTCAATTCAATGTCAAACCCCCGGCCGGTACCCTCCCTGTCTACCGAAGTCAACATGATCTCTCCTGCCCCTAATTGCTCGGCCTGTTTGGCCCATCCCAGCACTTCTACGCCTGTATATTCTCTGCCGTTATCGGTATACGCTAAATAGCTCCCGTCCGGCTGTTTTATCGCTTCAATAGCGACCACGATCGTCGATGACCCGAATCTTCTCGACGCTTCGCTGATGATCTTCGGATTTTTTAAAGCCGCGGTATTCAAAGCAACCTTATCCGCGCCAACGCGCAAAACATCGCGGATATCATCCAACGTCCTTAATCCGCCTCCTACGGTTAAGGGTATGAAGATATCCCGCGCGGTTTTCTCGATTATCGCGTGGATGCTGTTACGGTTATACAGGCTCGCGACCACGTCCATATAGAGCAGTTCATCCGCTCCGTTCTCGTAATAATACCGCGCAAACTTCTCGGGTTTCCCGAGAACGCGCAGCCCCTCCAGATGAATACCCTTTACGAGGTTAGGGCCTTTAATATCCAATCTGGGGATGATGCGTGTATATTTCAACGTATTAGCTCTTTGCGTTTGCTCATCAGCAATTCTGCCAGCTCAAAATCCAGAGGAGTATCTATATCTACTGACCTTTCCAGGGGCATAATATAGGGATACGTAGGCTTTCCGTAAACATCCCTGCTCTTCTTCAAAAACACAACGGAGGCGAGATAAAGGGCGCCGTTTACACGGTAATAAACCGGAAGTTTCTGCCTGTTTTTATTACGGACATTTTTTGCTATAAAGTTGCCCATCAACCCGTCACTTGACATCCGGTTTATCCAATAAGGATGACACTCAGTCGGACAGATAGAAACGACGGACTGGGCATTCTTCCGGAACAAAAGCCTTATTGCCGCGTCTATATCCTCTGAATTTCTTAATGGGGATGTCGGCTGCAAAAGCATGATAAAGTCGAATTTGCGCCCTTTTCTTTCCAGGGAATTCAGCGCATGGATCAATACGTCGACGATTATAGCCGAAGATGCCGCGAGGTCTTTCGGCCTCATAAACGGCACCTCAGCTCCATACTTTCTTGCGACGGAAGCAATCTCCTCTAATTCCGTGCTTACGACTACTTTATCGATATACCGGCTCGCCAATGCCTGCTCTATCGACCAGGCGATCAAAGGTTTCCCTGACAGCATCTTGATATTTTTCCCCGGCAAACCCTTGCTTCCCCCGCGGGCCGGAATTAACGCCAGGATCTTCTTGTTTTTGTACATATTCTTCTCTACCAGATTTCCTTTAATATCATAAACGCCTCTGCGTATTTAACTCCCGCAGAAGCGCCACGGAACAGAGCCAAAGCCTCGATATTCTTTTCGCTCCTCGGGAAAGGGTGCCTTTTCATTTCGCCTTTGTAAATACGCATGATCCCGATTTTTTTCTTAAGCTGCCCGGAGATGTCCGAAAAACTGTTCGGAAGGAAACCTTTCCCTTTTAAAGGAAGCTGGAATTCGGTCTCGGAAAGCACTTCATACATCAGGATCTTTTTTACCGAAGGCGCTCGGAATGATTTCACCGCGCTTTGCACGGCCTCAAAAGCGACCTGATGGTCGGAATGCGCATCGTAGCGGTACGGAGCGTAAACCCAGGCCGGGGAAAGGGCCAGAATTGCGCCATGCACCGCTTTTACCAGCTTGGAACGCGCCATCGTATCAAGCCCGGTAGTCGGGAAATCAAGTTTTATCACCTTTGAAAAACCGTATTTCTTAGCAACAGCGGAAATCTCGCGCTGCCGGGAAACCACCCTGTTTTTCGGGTAACCGCCTGCCTCGGAAACATTAGTCAAAATCAGCCAAAATACCTTGTCTTTCCCGGCAAGATGTTTTAAAAGCGTCCCGCCGCAGCCTAAAGTTTCGTCATCGGGATGGGGAGATACCACTAAAATGTTCATGATTTACCTCTTATTAATAAGTCATTCTTTTCTGCAGTAAACATTTTCCCGGCGTCACCCTTTCAAGCGCGTCAGCGATCTTTATAGCGGCCCTGCCGCTGCCGTAAGGATTGCGGCAATTTCTTACCTTCCTTAAGAAGGCCTTATCGGAAACGGCTTTGCGTAACGCCATTAGGATCGCCGTCTTTTTGTAAGGCACATCTATCACGTTCCCTGACCTGAGCCTTCCCTGCTGACGGCTTCCGATATTTATACAGGGCACCTTGAAGACAGGCGTTTCCATTATGCCGCTGCTGGAATTTCCGGCCACCGCCGAGGCGATCCTTAAGATCCCGAAATAGTTCTTCCACCCCAGGCTTTTTCTTATCCTGAAGTGCGGTACCCTGGCATATTCCTTTATCGCCTTGATCATCCGGTCGCTGCCCGCATCATTGCAAGGATAGGTGATGATCGTCTGGCAGCCGAATTCTTTCAAGGCATCCAGGCTTTCCTTGATCTGGCTATAAGCGAGCTCGCTCTCGGTGGTCACCGGATGCTGGGTGAAGACTATCACCGCCCTATCGGGATCGATCTTAAGATCACGGGCCAGTTCCTTCGGTTTAGCGTATTCGCCGGATAAAAAATTATCGATCGCCGTAGAGCCGACATTAAAAACCCTCCACTTTTCTTCCCCCAGGCCCAATACCCTAAGGTATGAATCCTGGTTAGAAACGAAGTGCAGGTGCGAAAGCTTGGTGATACTGTGCCTTACCGAATCATCGAGATTTCCGCCCTGGGAAAGATCGCCGCCGAAAAGATGAGCGATCGGAATGTTAGAGTAAAAAGCAGATATTGCCATCGCGTAAGTCTCGTAGCGGTCTCCGGCCAAAACAAGGATATCCGGCCGTATCCTGCCAAGCAGCCGCGCTCCACTTTTTACCAGTTCAGCAAAAACCGGAAGCACATTATCAGGCAAGTCTGATTGGGGTAATAAAACTTTCTTGACTTCTAACCTGTCAAAATATTCGATTTCGGAGTGCGTGTTACCGAATTTTTCCGACAAATGGCTGCCCGAGACGATCAGCTGGGTATTGAAACCGCGCCTCGATAAAAGTTCCTTAACCAAAGGCCGTAAAAGCCCGTATTCAGCGCGGTTGCCGGTAAAAAGCGCGATCTTTCTCTTATGCATTCTTCTTCCCATGGATCACTGCCATTTCCTTGGAAATATCCCAGGATTCAAGCCGGATTGAATTTAATTTTTCCCGGCTAGGATCGATACCGGTCTTTTCACAGGATTCTTTAAAAAGCAAGGTCGCTGTATAATAACGTATGAACTCGTTTTTGTCCGGAAATTTCAATTTGCTGGGGATGATCTCCTTCTTGGCCTGCCCGAAAACATCTTTTACGATGGGATAAAACTCCTTTTCAAGGCGGGCGGTCCTTTTGGCTGCCTTTTCATCCATAGAGTGGTTTAGGTTAAAAAGCTTCTTGTTGAATTCATATAGTTCTTTGGCGTTATTTTCTGTCGGGCCGATAAGGAAAACTTCGCCCCGTGGTTTTAAAACTTCTTTGACGTCTTTAATGATCGCTTCGGCGTCATCCGCGTAATAAATGGAAAATGCGGAAAGCGCGTAATCAAAGGTATTTTCAAGAAAAGGCAGTTTGTTGTTCATGTCCAACTGCAGCAGCAAAGGCGTAAAATCAGCGATTGCTTTCTGGGCCTGTAAAAGCAGCTCTCTTGACTTGTCGATACCGACTATTCCTCCCTTTCGATTAAGTTTTTTAAGATAGGCCGGAAACAAGTTCCCGTTCCCGCAGCCGATATCAAGGATCAGGCCGTCTTCCGCGGCCGGTAAATGGCGTTCCAGCCAATCTTCGAGGCTAAAACTGGAGAAACGCCTGTGAGCTTCTATCCTGACGCTTAAATTTTCCTGGCTTTCGCTATAACCGAGATTTTGAGCCGTTTTCGTCATAAGGTCACCAATTCGTCCTTTTTGAAATTCCTCTTAGCCGATTTGCCAAGTAACCGGTCATAAATCATGGGGGTTAACCCGTTACCCGGCCTTTTTACGGTTATATTCTCAACGGTGAATCTATCCCCTCTCGTTATGTCCTCGGCAGCTACAACGCTTTTCCTTGCGGCCGTTCTATTTTTTAATTCGGAGGGCATGGGCTTTTTTACCCCGTCACCGAGGGCCGTTTCTATATTGCGCACCGCCTTAACCATTGCCCTGAATTCATCCGGCTCAAGGGATGCCCTATGGTCAGGGCCGGGCGAGTTTTTATCCAAAGTAAAATGTTTTTCAATCACAGCCGCTCCTAACGCGGCTGCGGCGATAGGGACCTCGATGCCCTGCGTATGATCTGAATATCCCACTTTCACGCGGAATTTATTTTTGAGGGTAAGCATGGCGCGCAAATTCACTTCTTTCATAGGGGCGGGATATTCAGTAGTGCAATGCAGCACTGTAATATCTTCGAGTTTTGTCCCGGAACCTGTCAGGACTTCCAGGGCAAAACGCACTTCCCTTAAATCGGACATCCCCGTGGAAAGGATGACCCTCTTCTTGAGTTTTCCGATCTTTCTCAAATAAGGCGGATTGGTTATCTCCCCGGAAGGTATCTTGAATATCTTTAATCCGAGGTGAGCCAAGAAATCTATGCTCTTCAGGTCGAACGGCGAAGAGATAAAGGTTACTTTCTTCTTCCGGCAATACCGCAGTAATTCCTTATGGGCGTCGAGATCCAGCTCCAGTTTTTTTATCATCTCCAGCTGGCTCCCGCCCCCGCCGGTAGCTATCTTCTGATATCCGGCTTTAGGCGCGTATCTGGAAACCAGCGATTCCGCGCTGAACGTCTGGAATTTAACCGCGTCGGCGCCGGCAACTGCCGCCGCATCCACCATCCTCTTTGCGGTCTTAAGGGAGCCGTTATGGTTAACCCCGGCTTCGGCGATGATAAATATCTTATGCATTCGTTTTTTTCTCTTTACAAGGGTTACCGTAGGCGACCATGCCTTTGCGTATGTCCCCGGTGACTACGCTCCCTGCGCCGATGACTGTCCTTTCCCCGATCTTCACGTTCTGGATGACAATACTCCCGGTGCCAATATGGGAATGGCTGCCTATGCTCACGCCGCCGCTCAACACCGATCCGGGAGAAAGATGGACAAAATCGCCGATATTGCAGTCATGTTCGACGATAGCGCCTGTATTAAGGATGCAATTATCCCCTATTTGAGAGCCGGCATTAATGGTTACCCGTGGCCCAATGAAGTTACCTTCTCCCAGCAAAGCGTAGGAAGATACCAGCGCATGCGGGCTGATCAGGTTCGGGAATGTAAATCCGGATTTTTTCGCGAGGTTATACAGTTTAACACGCAAACGGGTGTCTCCTACACTGCCGACCGTAATAAAACAATACCTTACTCCTTTTTTGAAGAAACGCGGCAGATCGAGATCTGAACCGCTTACCGGCACATCTAAGATCCTGTCCCCGAGGCGTCCCTTTATATCGATTATCCCGGCGACTCCATACTCTTTTGTAGACAGCAGAAGGTCCAGGACTACCTTACAATGCCCTCCCGCGCCGATGAGCAATATTTTCTTATTCATATTCAAGTTAAGCCTTAAACTTTTTCAGCATCTCCTGTAAAGCCTCAAACTGCCCCATATCCAGCCACGATTTCTCTGAAACCGGATAGACCCCTATCTTTTCCTTTTTTTCGATATAGTCGCCTATAAGGTCGGTTATATTGTAAAACCGGTTCTTGGGTATATCATTAAGGACTGCCGCGTCCAGGATATACATGCCCGTATTCACCAGGAAATCGTATTCTGGTTTTTCCCTGATATCCCTCAGGACCCCGCCGTTCTCGATCTCACAGACGCCGTAAGGGATCGTAAAATTCTTCATTGAACTTACAAGCGTGATCTTGTTTTTCCTCTTTTTATGGAATCTCAGTATATCGGCGTAATCCGCCTCAATGAGGATATCGCAATTACTTACAAAAAACGTTTTCTTTATCCTGTTTTTCAGAAGGTGCAGGCTCCCGGCGGTGCCTAAGGGTTTGTTTTCCAGGATATAGTTAATTTTATATTTATGCTCAAAATCGCTGAAATATGCTTTGATCATGTTTGATTTATAATTCAAAGAGAGGTAAAAGTCTTCACACCCGTAACCGAAAAACCTGTCGATGATTATCTCGATGATCGGCTTATCGCCGATCGGCATCAATGGCTTAGGAAGGACTTTAGTGAACGGGTGAAGCCGCACCCCTTCTCCCCCCGCCATGATCACCACCGGAAGCTTTAAGGATTTAAAATTCTTCGGGTTGCTCTCAAAGAGATCGGTCCACCATAGGCAGGAAATGACTTTTTTTGTTCCATCGACTACCGGCAGGCATTCGACCTGCCGCTGAAGCATCAGGTTTTTCGCATCTTCCTTGGCGAACCCCTCCTTTAAGGTCAAAGGACGGCGGTTCATCGCGTTTACCAGGCTCTCGTTTAGGCTTTTTCCATTAAGTATCCATCTCCTGATATCGCCATCCGTGATCGTCCCCACGACCCTTTTGCGGTCGTCCACGACGATAAGCGTCTTCTCTCCCATGGCATCCATTTGCTTCAATGCCTGTTTGATGCTGCAATTGGGCCTTATTAATGTTTTCTTGAATCTTCCCGTCATATTAGTCACCTCTCCTTAAACCACGGATAGCTGAGGTTACCCGTTCTATTTGTTTTACGTTCAAATTTGTGCTGCACGGCAGGTTCAAGACTCGCTTCCAATACCGCGGCGCCTTTTCGATCTTATATGCCTGGTTCCTGAGATACGGCCTCTGGAGGTGGTTCAGGTACCAGATCGGCCTCGTCTGGATGCCCTTTGCCAGCAGATGCTTCATCGTCTTGTCCCTGTCCGCGCCGAATCCCTCCTTTTCGATGACCAGCGAATAAAACCAGTAATTCGGCGCTGTTCCTTCCGGGACCCCGAGTATCCCGATCCCCCTTACCCCCTTTAGTAACTTTTTATATGTTCCGTAATTGTCCTTCTTCACCCTGATGAAACCTTTTAACCGCCCAAGCTGCGCCAGGCCCATCGCGGCCTGTAAATTGGTCAGGCGGAAATTGTACCCGATCTCATTATGGAGATGCCTTATAGGATCGTCCTTAGCCTGTTCTGTCAAATATTTCGCTCTTTTCGCCAATAGCCCGTTACCGGTCACGATCATCCCTCCGCCGCCGGTGGTGATTATTTTATTCCCGTTAAACGAATAAACGCCGATGTCGGAAACGGTACCGGTGAATTTATTCTTATAAGCGCCTGAGGTGTAATATGCCCCGAGGCTTTCGGTCGCATCCTCGATAACTTTGAGGCGGTACTGCCTGGAGATCTTCATGAGCTCTTCCATATCGCAGGGGTTCCCGAAGACATGCACGGGGATGACCGCCTTGACGATCCTTCCTGTCTTTTTGTTTTTTAAGCCTGCTTTCGTAAGCGCGCATTCTTTCGCGCAAAACTCCCGTACTTTTCCGCAATCGATATTCAAATAATCGTCGCAGTCCATGAAGACCGGTTCCGCGCCGAGATATTTGACGGCGTTGACCGGCGCGATAAATGTGAGAGTCGGTACGATCACTTCGTCATTTTTCCCGACGCCGAGGAGGGTAAGCGCGATATGCAGGCCCGACGTGCCGTTCACGCAGGCGACCGCATGCTTAGCCTTTACGTAGCGGCAGACAGCATCCTCAAAAGCCTTTACAAAACCTCCCGAAGAAGATACCCAGTTAGTGTCGATGCACTTCTTGAGGTACCGTAATTCGCTTCCGCCCAGGTTTGGTACAGAAAGAGGGATCATTTTTATACGTTATAGATACCCGATTTATAGATATCTTTATTTCCCCTGAACCAGTCTATCGTCTTCATAAGGCCTTTTTCCAGGCTGTATTTCGGCGACCAGCCCAATAAGCGCCTGGCCTTGGCATTGTCGGCCAATAACCGCTCGACTTCGCTTTTTGCCGGCCTTTTCCTTTCCGGGGTCGAATCTATCTTTACGTCGCGGCCAAGGCAGAGAGATATCGTCCGGGCCAGGTCCCCTATCGAGATTTCCGAGTTGCTGCCGAGATTGATGATCTCGCCTATGGCCCTCCGGCATTCCCCTGCGCGTATGAACCCGTCGACCGTATCTTCTACGTATGTCAAATCGCGGGTCGGGGTCAGGGCCCCGAGCTTTATCTTTTTGCCCCCGTAAAGTATCTGCGTGATGATCGTGGGGATCACGGCCCGCGCCGATTGTCTTGGGCCGTAGGTATTGAACGGCCGGACGACCGCGACCGGAAGGTCGAACGAACGGTAAAATGAGAGGGCGAGAACGTCGGCAGCGGATTTAGTCGCCGCATACGGCGATTGGGGATTTATTGGGTGGTTTTCCGTGATCGGGACGAACTGCGCGGTCCCGTAGATCTCGCTTGTGGACGTGTGGACGATCTTTTTTACGTCCGAATCCTTCGCCGCCTGTAAGATATTCAGGGACCCCTTGATGTTAGTTTCAACGTATGCCTCCGGAGAATGGTATGAGTATGGGATCCCGATCAAAGCGGCAAGGTGAAAAACAATCTCGACATCGCGCATTGCATCCCGGACGATATCGGCATCCCGTATATCGCCGGAGATTATCTCTATGCGGTTTTTACACCGTGAGGACTCCAGCCACCCCCAGGAATTCCTCGAATTATAATGGACGAATGCTTTTACTTTATACCCGGAAGCGGATAATTTCTCGGTTAAATGGCTCCCGATAAAACCCCCTGCGCCCGTCACCAAAACTTTTTTCTTGGTCATCTCTTTGCTTTCTGAGGACAGAGCTTCGCCCCTTTGGTTACATCCCTGTAACTTTTACGCATGTTTTTTTGTTTTTTTAAAAATTGCCCTGCTTTTACAGCCTCTCTACCACGTTGTTGTCGACCTCGGCAGCCAACGACCTGCCGAGAAGGTCCACCGAAATGATCAGCGTCCCCTTCTTGTCGTTGAACTTCTCGAATATGCCGATAGCGCCCCTTAACGGCCCGTCAACCACGACGATCCGCTCGCCGACGTTCAGGTAAGGATGCGGCAGCGGGTCGATCCCCGATTCCACTATCTTTCTTACGTTATCGATCTGCTCTACGGGAATGGCCAGGGGCGCCGTTTTAGTCCCTAAAATATTGACTACGCCCTCCGTCTTCTTGACCTCAAGCCAATCCGTTGCCGTAGGAGAGCACTCGACAAAAAGATATCCCGGGAAAAGCGGCCTTGCCACCTTTATTTTCCTGTCTTTCCTCCTGCTCCATTTGAGGATAGTCGGATAGAAGGTCTTGATCGATCTCTTGTTCAGGAGGTAACTTACCTTGAACTCGTAGTTCGACCGCGTCCTTACCGCATACCAATTCTGGGCTATAGCTATCATATTTTATAAACCATGTACCGGTATTTTAGCCAACTCCTCGTCTGCGCTTATTCTCTTGAGGATCTTGTCTTTGTAACGCATGGAAGTTATTATTATTGCGTCGGGCTTAAGGCCCCCGATCGTTTCCGGCCCGCCTATTATGAAATTGAATTTCTTCGTGCCTTGTTTCGCCTTATCGTCGTCGACTATCCCCAAAAGCTCAATATTGGCCTCGTTTGATATCACAAACGCCACTTCCATGACGTCGCCGGCGCCGTAGAAAACCACCCGTTTTACGCCCTGTTTAGATATAAAGTCAAGCTTCTCGCTTAGATTTTTCTTGAGATTTATGTAATAGTGGACCGTATATTCAAGGAAATGATAGGTGAGCCTCGTTTTTTCGGAAAAACCTTCGGGGGTGAGAAAATATGATATACGCTTGTGGTTTATGCCTTTGACCTTGATGTAGCCCTTTTTGGCCATTTTTTTAAGGCAGGCATTCGTCACGCCCAGGGCTACGCCTAACCGCTCGGAAAGCTTCCTCTGGGAAGCGGTAGAATCCCTCGAAATCTCCTCAAGCAGCTGGAGATTCCTCATGTCCTCATTGGGCTTCAGGAAATTACTGTTATTTTCCATATGTGTCATAGGGTAATTGGGTTGCGGATAACGTTCTAATAATGAACGATACTATTTTACGCTATAACCTATGCTCTGTCAATAGGAAAACTTCGGCGCCGGAGGGAGGTTACGCCTTAGACGCTACTATGTATGAGACTAATTTTGCCAGTTCCCGGCTTGGGATATTCGCGTATCTTTTGCAAACCTTTATATCTTTCAACTCATTTAAGGCTGTTTCGTCGACCTCCGCCTTCTCGTAATCAATCTTAAACCCCGCCCTTTTGAAGACCTCGACATATTCAAAATGCCTTAAGCGGTTTTGATAATCCAGGCGGTCCAGCGATAAGACGGCCTCAAAGATATTCTCGTTAAACTTAAGGTAGTTCAGCCTTGGTATGCTGTTATCGTTATGCGCCCAATGGTCTGAATTGTCGATAATATGGCACATCTTCCCGTCGTCCTTCAGTATCCGGTTAAAGACCGCAAGCAAGCCCGGGATCGCGGCTTCGGGTACATGTTCCAGCGTTGCGCGCGATGTTATGATATCGACGGATTTATCCGGAAGGCCGGCTTCCGGGATATCGCACGGCGCCATATATTGCATATTAAAATTCCCCAGCATCTTCTCCAGAGCGACGCTTCTGTCGATCCCTAATTTTCTCTCGACCTCAGGGACGGGGATCTTCAGCCTGCCGGAGATCATGTGTTTGTATTCCCGGAGCCCTTCCACGGTCCCTATCATCGTCCTCCTGGTGATCAATCTCTCTACGTCCATAAGTATTATTTCTTTGCACCCTGAGAGGTAAAAAATGATGGGGATCACCGGCATCCATCCGGGACCGGCCTCCAGCAAGGTCCTTCCTTCTGTCTTACAGCCCGCGGAAAGCAACAACTCCGCTTGCCGTATCCCCTGCTCTACCGCTTCCGGGGCAACACGGCCGGGAAAAAGATCTCCCTTTAACTTCCTGATTTGCCTTGAAAACGGCAGGAAGCCCGATAAGGTATTCTTCAAAAACCTTAATTGCCATTTCATCTTTTTTTACGGGAGGCGAGCATGTCAAACTGTTGGCGGATATAGAAAAACGCATTCTTGGCAACGAGTGAAACCAGCGCTTGCCCGCCGCGCATGAGGCGCCGGAAATCTTCCGTTGTGTTCATAGACCTCAGGTTAGCCAGCCATATGCGGGGGGAACCGTAATATTCCAAAAAAGCGCGCTTGTACCAATATTTCATTCCCTCGATCCCGAAATTCGGGTTTATGTATACGGGGTTATCGAAATCGATGGATAAGAAATCGCTCCATTTGGCGTCCTGGCGCAAACCGCCGTCCGCCTTGCAGCGTTCATACAGGACTGTCCCCGGATACGGCACCGGCAGGTAAAACATCGCCATCTCCGCGTTTAACGTCTTGGCATAACGTATAGTGTTGCGGACCATCTCTTCCGTCTCGCCGGGCAGGCAGATAATGAAGCTGGTCACATACTTGAAGCCGGCCTTACGTATCCATTCCACGCCGCGGGTCTGTTTCTCGACGGTAGTGTTCTTTTGGACGATATCGAGCGACGCCTGGTTTCCCGATTCTATGCCCAGGACGATCTTCCTCCCTCCCGCTTTGTACATGGCGTCCAAAAGCTCCAGGTCGACGCTGTCGGCGCGCGTGTTGCATATCCATTTCAGGTCCAGTTTCGCCTTTATCATGAGGTCCATTAATTTCATTATATAAGCCCTGTTCATCGTAAATGTGGAATCCTGGAAATATATTCCTCGCGCGCCTTTCTCGTCTTTAAGGACCCTCAATTCCTCAATAACGCGTTCCGGCGTATAGCGCCGCGCTTTCTTACCCGAGATTATAGACGCCCCGCAATAAGTGCAGCAATAAGGACAGCCGCGCTGCGTTATGAACGGGTAACTGGGCAATGTCACATATTGGGACGGATGCGGGACATACCGTTTTAGGTCAATGTCGCTGTAAAGGCCCGGGGGCAGGCTATCGAGGTCGTCTATGAAGCCGCGCGGCGGATTAACGGCTATCCTCTTCCCGTCTCTATAAACCAGGCCCTTGATGCCCGACCGGTTGTTATCCCCCCCGGCCAAGGATAATATCAACTCCTCTAAAGTATTCTCTCCCTCCTGGCGGATTATGAAGTCTATCTCGGGGCACTGCTGCATGCTTAATTCCGGCATCGTCGTCACATGGATATTGCCCATGACAAGCTTGCAATCCGGCAGGACCTTCTTTACGAATGCTCCTGTCGCGAAAGCATAATCGGCCGTGGGGGTGTATACCGGCAACCCGACCACATCGTACCGGCCGCTGCGGAGGCGGGCGGCAAGGGACGCCTCGTTAAGGTCCTCCAGGATTGTATCGAGGAAATCGACATCGTAGCCGCGGTATTTAAGCCGGGTATATATCGAGATCATGCCCATCGGCGGCAGGTAGCCTTTTTGGCTTTTAACGCTGCCCCAGGCGGCTTTTGACGGGTATAACGGCTCCATCAATAAGATCTTAAGTTTTTTTGGGTTCATTTTTTCCATGCTACATAGAGCGCGTTCAAACACCATTGTGTCCAAAAATATTTCTTTTTAATATTTACGAAACCGGCGGCCTTAAGCCTCCCGGTGATCTCTGCGGCGGTAAGGTAATACTCCTCGTCGCCTGACATCCCCCTCTCCGAATCCACGTCGTGGTGCGTGCCGAAAATTTTATCGTACAGCATTACGACCTTGTGCACCAGGATCTCGGCCAGCGGGTCACCCATCGTGACGATAATATTGCCCCCGTCCTTCAGGCAACGGTGCGCCTCCCGCAACTCAACATCCCTTAACGGCCTGGGTATGTGGTTCAGGTTCGCGATAAAAGTGGCCGAATCGAAACTGCGGTCGTCAAAAGGGAAATGGGAAGCGTCTTTTATGACATTCTCTTCCGAAAGTCCCTCATACCGGTATACATCTATGCCTTTCCCGTTTCCTCCCAGGTACTCGACGATAAACCTGTTATTCCGGCCGCATCCTACGTCCAGGCAATATCCCCTTACCTCTTTCTTTACGTAGCTGAAACGTTCCGAAGCGAGCGAGGATAACCCCCATTTGTCTTCCTCGAATAGGGTGACCGCGCGCAGCGGAAAAGTCATGAAGTCCACGATCTCCCTGAAAGACGGCATCGTTATACCTTTATTTTAGGCCTGCCAATATACGCGTATGCGCCGTTCATACCCAAAAGGAACCAAAGGTAGCGCATCGGCAAAATATCTATGCTGAACCCCACCAGCAAGAAAGCTATTATCCCCGCCGCTATTATCCTTGTGTCGCCGGACTTCATGGCCAGCCCCATGTGGGAACCCAATAAAACCAATACGGCCAGAAGTCCCGCTATCCCCGTTTCCGCGGCCCAGCCAAAATACGTGGAGTGCGGGTCTTTCGTCCTCCATAAAGGGTCGTCCGGGTCGAATATAGACTCTCTCGCCTTATCCCAATCGAAGTAATCCGCCAGATTGCGGTTATACCTGCCCGGCCCCACCCCGAAAATCGGGTGGTCTTTCCACATCTTGAACCCGGCCTCCGACTGCAGGTAATATTCCGTGTTTTTCGTGGTCACCTTAAGCGGGTTAAGCTGCACCGGGAAGACCCAGATCACAACCGTCGCTAAAGCCAGCGCGGAATATAAAAGGGTGAAAAGGCTTGCGGAGATCTTTAATAGCGCGTATTTCCTGACAGGCGTTAACATGAACAAGCCCGCCGTGGCCAGTAAAAATACTCCCGACGCGGTCCTGCTTTTCGTCAGGGCGGCCGCCAATATGTGCAGGCACAGAAACGCAAGGTATATCCCGGACTTTTTGCCGTCCTTTATCGTCTTTCTTATAAGCAAAAGTATGACGGCTGTGCCTGTTATCAAATACGCGGCGAGCATGTTCGGGTTGTTGAATGTAGAGGTTATCCTCAAATCAAAATGGACCGCGCCTGGGAAAAATATCAATTCAGACTGCGGATTAAGCGTAGGCACGAGCGAGTTAGGCGCGCCTGTGGCGCAGGCAGCGGCATACCCCAGCAATCCCAATACGCATACGGACGCGCTTGTCCACGCCCACACCCGTAAATAATAGTACCAGTCGCTTTCGTCCCTGACCGAAATAACGATCGCGATATACATGACGCACAGGTATGCTATCCCCGAATATTCTACAAAATCTACCAACTGCGGTTTAGCCAGGAAAAGCGAGACGGCAAATGTCGTTAATAAGAAAACCAGGGAATGGAGGCTTGGGATCCCGCGTTTCAGGGATATCCCCCGTTTGACGGCCTGGTAAACGACCCAGAGGAACAAAAAGATGAACACTATTTCCGTATACTGTATCTTGCGCTGGAAATACGGGAGTGAGGGCATCTTTACGAACGGCATCAGCGCGATAAAAAGGCTTAACAGGATCTTAGTTATTACCACGGGAATTCCTCCACATGGCGAAAACTAATAAATTATACAGCTTGTAAGCGTTGTCTTCCTTCCCTGACACATGACTTGCATATAATGACCTTATGTAATCCGCGTCGAATTTTACCTCCGAGAGGCGGCATAATTTATCCGTTTCGTCGAATAACATGTCCCTGAAACCGCGCTCCTCTTTTAACCACTTTTTTAGCGGCATATTAAACCCTTCCTTCTTGCGGGAAGTGACGCAGGCGGGAAGGTCTTCGGCCAGTATCTTCCGCAATAATTTCTTGCTCTGGTGCCCGAAAACTTTTTCTATGAAAATATGGTCCAGGAGGGGGACCCTTGCCTCTACGGAATTAGCCATGCACATCCTGTCTACCTTCGTCAACATGTCGCTCGGCAGGTATGTATTCAGGTCGAGATATTTGTATTTGTAGACGCCTTTCAGCCTGTCCGATCTTTCGAAATACGGCCGGTAAAAATCATCGAGCCCGGACAGGGTTTTTTCGTTCGCGATCTCCGGCGATGCCAATTGCCGGATATCCCGGTCATCGAATATCCGCCTCCAATAAAGGTGCGAATAGGACGGTTCTAGGTCCGCAAACTTCACGAACCGCCTCAACTTTTCGTCGAGCCCTACTTTTTTGCCCGTTACGGGTAACAGGCCGGCTGCCCCGGAAGCGGCATTCTTGATAAATCCGGGGAGCATCCTGTAATACGGGGCTACGGCATCCGCGATATAAGTATCGTAACCGCCGAAGACCTCATCCCCTCCCTCGCCTGTCAGGACGACTTTAACGCGCTTATTGGCCATTTTGGCTAGGAAATGGACCCCTACCATCGAAGAATCGGCGAACGGCTCATCGAGCCCGGAAACGATCTCGGGAAATTCGCCGAGGAATCTTCCTCCGTCTATGATATCTACAAAATGCTCGGCGCCGTAGCGTTCGCTTACTATGCGGGCAAACCTGGTCTCATCATGCGAAGGTTCGGAAAACCCTACGGAGAAAGCGGGGATGTTATCCTGGTGCCGCGAAAAATGGCGCAATACAATACTGGAATCTATGCCTCCGCTGAGGAAGATGCCTATCGGGACATCGCCTATCAGGTGCGCCTTTACCGATT
The DNA here is from genome assembly GCA_041653595.1 of Candidatus Omnitrophota bacterium. Lineage (NCBI taxonomy): Bacteria > Pseudomonadati > Candidatus Omnitrophota > Candidatus Omnitrophota bacterium. Next base: position 19,607 of record JBAZFB010000013.1, read on the forward strand.
CATCTATTGCGGAATCAACCTCATCTTCCTTCTGTTGTTTTCCGCCCGGACGCGCCAACGCCGATGACCCGGCATCCCAATAGCGGCGCTCCTCTATCTTTCCTTCTTTATATACCAGATAATGGGCGGGCTGGAGGCATTTTACGCCTTCATAGATGGTGCGGGGTTGTACGACGTAGTTAAAGCTGAGATACATATAGAGGCTCTGCGCGTCTAATTTCAGGTCCGGTCCCCGGCAGGCCTCCAAAGAACGTATTTCTGAGGAAAAATATATCCCGTCATCTACCGGCATATAGACGAGAGGTTTTATGCCGAACCTGTCCCTAGCCAGTATCAGGCATTTTAAACGGTCGTCCCATATGCTTATGGCGAACATGCCCCTGACCTGGCCTAAAAAATCTACGCCCCATTCCTCGTAAGCATGCGCTATTACTTCAACGTCGCTTTTTGTATAAAATTTATGCCCTTTGCTTCTCAACCTTTCCGCGAGATCGTGAAAATTATATATCTCGGCATTTGCCGTCACCCAAATATCTTTATTTTCGTTATGGATCGGTTGGCTTCCGCCGCTCAGGTCCACTATGCTTAACCTCCTGACGGCCAGCCCCGCCCCATCCTTCAGGAAATAACCTTCTTCGTCGGGACCCCTGCGGACCATCGGCCCATTCATGGACATGAGCCTCTCCCGGGCGTCAAAATCCAGCTTCTTAACGGCGAATCCGCATATACCGCACATAAAATCCCTATTTATATTTCTCTAAGCGGAGGGAGGCGATCTGGTCGCAAATAATGCCCAAAAGCACGCTTAGGATGCCGGATATGACGATTATCAATGCTCCTATGGATAAACCCTGTTTTACCGTCACGAATTTGTAAGCGCCGTAAACGGCGCCTATAGTGAACAGGAATATGCCGATGGAAAAAAATATCCTTATCGGGTCGAAAAGCGCTATCAGCCTCAATATTAATACGATAATACGGCTGCCGTCCCTAAATTGCTTTACGTGGCTTACGCCAAGCCGCTTCCTTGCCATGATCCCGCAGAATTCGATAGAGAGCCCGCTCTTTATGAAAACGATCGTCGAGGTGACCGAGAATGAAAATTGGTCGGACAACAAACCCAGGTATTTTTCGATGACGCTTTTCCTCGTGGCCCTGAAACCGCAGTTGACGTCCTTGATCTTTGTATCGGCGATAAAATTCGTGACCCATTTCAAAACGAATTTCCCGAGGCTCCGGCTTTCCGCCAGCTCGCGCGCGTTCATCCTTTCGCCGATGACCATGTCGTTCCCCTCGTTCAATTTTTCGACCATTTTCTTTATATCGCCGGGGTTATGCTGGCCATCGCCGTCTAAAAAGACCAGAACCTCGTTGCGGGCATTCCTTATGCCGGTCTTCAGCGAAGCCCCGTAACCGAGGTTCTTTTTGTGCCTGATGACCCGCGCGCCCGAATCTTTCGCTATGAGCCCGCTGTTGTCGGTAGAAGCGTCGTCCACGACGATGATCTCGTCGATATCAACCTCTCCTTTTGACGCTGCGATCTCGCTTAAGACCCCTTTCAGGGCCTTCTCTTCGTTGTAGACCGGGATGATAACAGATATTTTGTCCGGATTTTTGTTCATCATGGTGGGTCCTTTCGCCGTCAGGAAAACCTGAAGAAATTAACCGTCTCTTTGAGGCCTTTTTCCAGGGAAACCCCGGGAGTCCATTTAAGTTCTTTTTTGGCCTTCCTTATATCCGGCCGGCGCACCTTCGGGTCGTCTACAGGGAGGGGCTTATACGTTATCCTGCTCCTGCTCCCGGTAAGGGATATGATCCTCTTGGCCAGGTCGAGGAGGGTCTCCTCGTTGGGGTTTCCGATGTTTACCGGTTCATTCAGGCCGGAGAGCATCAGCGCGTATAACCCCCTTACGAGGTCATCTATGTAACAAAAACTCCTTGTCTGTTTGCCTTTCCCGTATACGGTGATCGGCTTATTTTCAAGGGCCTGCGTTATGAAATTCGGTATCGCGCGGCCGTCGTTCCTGCGCATCCGCGGGCCGTAGGTATTGAATATGCGGACTATTTTCGTATCGACTTTATGCACCCTGTGGTAGGCCATCGTTATGGCCTCGGCGAAGCGTTTCGCCTCGTCGTAGACGCCCCTAGGGCCTATCGGGTTTACGTTGCCCCAATATGATTCCGGCTGCGGATTTACCAGCGGGTCGCCGTATACTTCGCTCGTCGAGGCGAGCAGGAATTTGGCCTTTTTGGCTTTCGCGAGGCCCAAGGCGTTATGGGTCCCGAGGCTTCCGACCTTCAGGGTCTGGATAGGATACATAAGGTAATCGACAGGGCTCGCGGGAGAGGCGAAATGGAGCACGTAGTCTACCGGTCCGCTGACATTTATTTTTACGGAGACATTATGATTTACGAATTTGAAATTTTTGTTTCCGAGGAGGTGGGAGATATTCTCCTTTTTGCCGGTTATAAGGTTATCCATGCAGATGACCTTATGCCCTTTCCCTGTAAGAAAATCGCAAAGGTGCGAACCTATGAAACCGGCGCCGCCTGTTATGAGTATCCTCAACTCTTTCCCTCCAGAAAATCTATCACACCCCGCGCGACGAAACGGGCCTCTTCCTCTTCCAGTTCCGGGAAGACGGGAAGTGCCAATACCTCTTGACACGCCTCTTCGCTCACCGGGAAATCGCCTTTCTTCCACCCGAGCCGGCCGTAGACAGGCTGCAGATGGAGCGGTACCGGGTAATATACCGCCGTAGCGATACCTTTCGCGGTAAGCGATTCCCTTAATCCGTCCCTTCCGTCTACCTTAATGCTATATATATTATATACGTGCTTCCGGCCTTTTTTCTCTGCGGGGACCGTTAATTTTCCTGCCTTGCTTAAATTTTCGAACATTTTATTATAAAGGCGCGCGTTTTTGCGGCGGGATTCGTTCCATTCGTCGAGATGGCGTAATTTTATCCTCAATATCGCCGCCTGGATCTCATCCAACCTGCTGTTGCGGCCTTCTGTCTCGTGGCGGTACCTGTCGGCTTGCCCGTGGGCGCGCAGCATTTTTACCTTGTCGGCGAGCGTCTTATCATTAGTCGTGACCATCCCTCCGTCGCCGAAGCAGCCGAGGTTCTTACTCGGGAAGAAACTGAAACACCCGATATCACCGAAACCGCCGACCTTTTTCGACCCGGACTCCGCGCCTATCGCCTGCGCGCAGTCCTCGATGACCCTAATGCCGCGTTTTTTAGCGATACTCATCACCGCGTCCATATCGCAGGCCTGGCCGAACAGATGCACCGAGATTATCGCCTTGGTCCTTGAAGTTATCGCTTTCTCTACGCGGGCCGCGTCTATATTAAAGCTATCGGGTTCAATATCAACGAGAACGGGTTTCGCTCCATTAAGGCAAATAGCCTCTGTGGTGGCGATAAAGGTAAAGGGGGTCGTGATAATCTCGTCGCCGTCCCCGATACCCAGAGCTTTGATCGCAAGCTCAAGGGCGTCAGTGCCGTTCGCGACGCCGACGGCGAATTTTGTCCCGCAGTAAGCCGCGGCCTCTTCTTCGAACTTTGCGACGTTGTCTCCGAGGATGAAAACGCCTTTCTCGAGGACGGACTTCACGGCCGGGTCTATCTCTCCCTGTAATTTCCTGTACTGCCTGACCAGATCTACTAACGGGACTTTCATCTCAGTTATTTCCGTTTACCGATCTAAAATATTCGACGGTCTTTCTCAGGCCCAGCACAAAATCGACCTTTGGTTCAAACTTTAGAAGTTTCTTCATTTTAGTTATGTCCGCGAGGGTATGTTTGACGTCGCCGGGGCGCGGCGGCTGGAACCTCGGCTTTATCTCTTTCCCGATGATCTCGTTCAGTATCCTGACCAATTCGAGAAGGTTATATCCCTTTCCGCACGCGATATTGAATACCTCCCCGGATATCCCTTCGCGCACCGCGGCGGCAAGGTTCGCGTCGACGACATTATCCACATACGTGAAATCACGGCTTTGCTTCCCGTCGCCGTCGACCGGCGGCTGCTCGCCCATTAGTATGCAGGTGGCGAACTTGGGTATGACTACGGCATACTCGGATTCAAGCGATTGCCGCGGCCCGAAGACGTTGAAATAGCGGAGCGCAACGGTCTCGAGCCCGTACGATTTCGCGAATACCCTGCAGTAATGCTCGCCGGCAAGCTTGGTGGCGGCGTAAGGCGATATCGGCTGCGGTATCTGGTCTTCGCTCTGAGGGAGCTTGACCGTATCCCCGTAGATCGAGCTGGACGACGCGAAGACTACCCTTCTTATCTTGCTCTCATGGGAGGCGATCAGGACATTGAGGGTGCCTTTGACGTTCACGTCGTCATATAATTGCGGATTAGCCAGGGACTTCGGGACGGAACGGAGCGCCGCCTGGTGGATAACATAATCGCATCCTTTGAGCGCTTTTTTTAATGCGGCGGGATCGCGTATGTCCCCTTCTATAAACTCGACCTTGCCTGAGACCTTTTCTAGGTTTTTCTTTTTTCCCGACGAGAGATCGTCGAGGACCTTTACTTCTTCGCGCCGGCGCACAAGCTCATCGACGATGCTGGAACCGATGAATCCCGCGCCTCCGGTAACAAGGTACCTGGCCATGAGACTAGAGCCTTTCTATTTTGTTGCGGTTTGTTTTTATATTCCTCAACGCGTTACGCGTATCCAGGATGAATTTCGAATTCTTGACTATAAAGCCGTAATCTACGTCCGAGTGGTCGGTGACTATGACGACGCAGTCCTTGCTTTTTAGTTCCGAGGCGGTAAGTTTCACGGACCTCATCTTTCGGCCGCATAACCGGGATTCAGGCACAAAAGGATCGTGATATGAGATGGCGGCCCCGCGTTCCCTGAGCTCTTCTATCACTTCGTATGCCGGGGATTCCCTCGTGTCGGTCACGTCTTTTTTGTAGGAAAGGCCCAGGACGAGTACCTTTGCGCCCTTGACCGCCTTCCCGAACCTGTTGTTGAGCGAACGGGAAACCCTCTCGACTACGTGTTCCGGCATGTCGGCGTTCACCTTTGAGGCCAGGTCTATGAACCTCGGCTCAAACCCCTGTATCCTGGCCTTCCATGCCAGATATATGGGGTCGATGGGGATGCAGTGCCCGCCTAATCCCGGGCCGGGGTAGAACGGCATGTAGCCGAACGGCTTTGTCTTCGCGGCCTCGATGATCTCCCAAACGTCCACCTTAAGGCTGTCGCACATGAGCGCGAGTTCGTTCACGAGCCCGATGTTGACCGACCTGAAAGTATTCTCGAGGAGCTTGACCATCTCAGCCACTTTCACCGACGAGACCGGTATGACCTTCCCGACTATCTGGGCGTACAATAACTCTATGTTATCCCTGCATATTTTCGTCATACCGCTTACGACTTTCGGTATGTTATGCGTCATATATGTGGGATTGCCCGGGTCGATCCTCTCCGGAGAGAAACCGAGACAGAAATCCTTTCCAACTTTCAGGCCGGTGGCCTCCAATATGGGAAGGATGACCTCCTCGGTCGTACCGGGATAAGTGGTCGATTCGAGGACTATCACCTGCCCTTCTTTTAAATTCTTGGCGATCGACTCGGCGGCTGAAACGATAAAAGACATATCCGGGTCTTTCGTCTTCCTTAACGGCGTCGGGACGCAGATTATTATGGCGTCGACTTCCTTAAGCCTTGAATAATCGCGAGTTGCCCTGAGCGTCCCCTTTCTTAGCAGGGGTTTTATCTCCTCGCTCGGGATATCCAAAATATAGGAATTACCCGCGGTTATTGAATTCACCTTGTTCCTGTCGAGGTCGACCCCGAGCGCCTTGAAGCCTTTTTTGGCGAACTCTATCGCCAGAGGCAATCCGACATAACCAAGGCCGATCACCGCGATCCTGGCCTTCTTCTGGTTTATCTTCGCTTTAAATTTCGTAACCATCAGCTGCTCATCTCCTCTTTCTGGTCTTTAAGTAATCTTTCAGCGCTTCCCTGTAATGCCTTAATCCATATCCCAGCGCCTTGCTTACCTTCGTTTTATCGAGAGCCGATAATTTCGGCCGCAAGGCCGGCCCGGCGGCTTCCTTGGCGGTTATGGATACGATCTCGGCTTTCAGCCCGCAGAGGGCGGTTATCTCTTTCGCCAATTCGTAACGCGAACAAACCCCTTCGTTGGAGATATTATATACACCCGACGGGACCTTACCCTGCCTGATATTCTCCGAAAGATCAAAGATCGCCTTCGCCAGGTCCGCCGTATAGGTAGGGTTCCCGGATTTCTCGCCGACCGCCTTTATCCTGTCGCCTCTTTTGGCCGATTCGACGACAAAATCGACAAAATTATTGCCGCAGGAGCCGAACATCCAGCTCGAACGTATTATGGCATATTTGCCGATGTTTGACCTTATGTAATCATCGGCCGCCAGTTTCGAATCCCCGTAGACGCTTAACGGATTGGGCTTATCCTCTTCCGTGTAGGCCGAACCCTTATCCCCATCGAAGACGTAATCCGTGCTGATCTGGATCAATAACGCCCCGGCTTCTTCCGCCGCGTCAGCTACGTTTTTGGCCCCTTCGGCGTTTATCTTGAAGGCCTCTTCGGGATTGAGCTCGCAGAAATCGACATCCGCCAATGCGGCCGCGTTTATCACAAGGCCGGGCTTGAACTTCCGGATGACCCGGGCTGCGCCGTCCCTGTCCGTAATATCCGCCGCCAGCAGTTGTGAGGCGCGGCACTGTTTTGCTTCGCGTTTGCCGCGCGTTAAACCGGCGACATCGCCCGCGGCCGAAAATTCCCTGCAAAGATCGCAACCCAACATGCCGGTCGCGCCGGTAATCAGCGTCTTCAAGCTCTACCTTTATACTGCTTCGTGTAATATTTCTTGTAGGCGCCCTTGTGCTTTATCTTCATCCACCAATCGCGGTTATCTTCATACCATTTTACGGTCTTATCAAGCGCTTCGTTGAAGGTATGGTTGGGTTTCCAACCCATATCCCTTAATTTTGAATCGTCAAGCGAATATCTCCTGTCGTGCCCCAGGCGGTCCTTGACATATTCTATCATCGACCTGTCCCCGCCCATCGCCCTGATGATATCGTGCACCATATCTATGTTCATCATCTCGTACCCGCCGGCGATATTGTATACCTCGCCCGCTGCTCCTTTATTCAATACGAAATATATCCCGTCGCAATTATCCTCGACGTAGAGCCAGTCGCGGACGTTCTTGCCGTCGCCGTAAAGGGGTACCTTCTCCCCCTCGATGAGGTTTGTTATGCTTAGGGCGACGAATTTCTCCGGGTATTGGTAAGGCCCGAAGTTGTTCGAACTCCTGGTTATAACCACGGGCAGGCCGAACGTGACGAAATAGGCGCGGCACATATGCTCTGCGGCGGCCTTGCTCGCAGAATAGGGGCTGTTCGGCGCAAGGGAGCTCCCTTCATTGAAAGAACCGTCCTCTATCGAACCGTAGACCTCGTCGGTCGAGATCTGGATGAATTTCGATACGCCGTTCATCCTGGCTTTCTCCAGCAGGACGTTCGTCCCGAGGACATTCGACATTATGAACTCGTCCGCCCCGTGGATAGACCGGTCGACATGGCTCTCGGCCGCGAAGTTCACGACGTAATCGCAGCCCTTGATCGCCTTCTCCACGGCCTTATGGTCGCAGATATCGCCCTTGATGAAGGTATAGTTCTCGTTCTTTTCTATATCTTTAAGGTTCTCGAGATTGCCGGCATAGCTCAGCTTGTCGAGATTGACT
>JBAZFB010000013.1:27386-42626 GCA_041653595.1 Candidatus Omnitrophota bacterium
CGCAGCTCATATTCTTGTAGAGGACGTACCTTATGAAATTAGAGCCGATGAAACCGGCGCCGCCGGTAACTAGTATTCGCATATCTTCCTCACCCCCTTGCACAATTCCTTCTCGACCAGGCTGCCGGCACGGAACAGCGACTCGAAGGTCCCGCAGTCTGTCCACCACCCGTCGAGGACGTCAAAGGTCATTTTCCCGAACTTTATATACTCGTTATTTACGTCGGTTATCTCGAGCTCGCCCCTCTTCGAAGGTTTAAGCGGCCTTATGATATCGAAGACCTTCGGGTCGTACATATATATTCCGGTCACGGCGAGGTCGGATTTCGGTTTTTTCGGCTTCTCTTCGATATTTATTATCTTCTTTCCCTTGATCTCGGCCACGCCGAAGCGCCCCGGGTCCTGCACCTTCTTCAAGAGAACCTTCGCCCCGGACGGCTGCCTCCTGAAATCCTGCACGTATTTTTTGATGCTCTTTTCGATGAGGTTGTCCCCCAGGATCACGACGATCTTATCGCCGTGGGCGAAGTGTTCAGCGAGGCCAAGCGCTTCCGCGATACCGCCTTCGCCGCGCTGGTACGTATAATTTATGTGCTTCAGGCCGAATTCCGAGCCGTTCCCCAGAAGCCTCAGGAAATCGCCGGCGTTATTGCCGCCGGTCACTATGAGGATGTCTTCTATTCCCGCGTCGACAAGCGTCCGGATCGGATAATATATCATGGGCTTGCAGTAGACAGGCAAAAGGTGCTTGTTGGTTATGCGAGTCAAAGGGTCGAGCCTCTTCCCTAAGCCCCCGGCCAGTATTACTCCTCTAAGGGCCATCATTTCCTCCAATCGTAAGGTATATCGTTATCGAACGCGTCCAGCCTGTATTCGTCTGGTTCTTTCGGATTGTAAGCCATCGTAGGTATATTGATGATCATGGATTCGCCGCCGGAAACGCTTTTGAAACCGTGGTATACGCCTTTGGGTATCTTGACGAGGAACGGGTCCTCGAGTGACAGGATAAATTCGTTCACCTCGCCTTTGGTCTTAGATCCCTCCCTGGCGTCGTAAAGGCCGAGCCTTATCTTTCCCGCGACGCATACGAAATGATCGTCCTGTTTCTTATGGTAATGCCACGCCTTCACCGCTCCGGGCAGCGCGGTCGTGAAATACGCCTGCCCGAACTTTTCGAAGACCTCGTCATCGCAGCGCATGATCTCCATGAGCTTTCCGCGGTCATCGGGGATTATCTTCAGCTTCTTTATCTTTACTCCGTCTATCATCAGGATGCCCTCCCTATGCAAGTATACCTGAAACCGAGCTCCTTCATTTTTTTGGGATCGTATATATTCCTGCCGTCCACGATGACGGGCTGTTTTAACAGCTTCTTCATCTTCTTGAGGTCGAGTTCCATGAACTCGTTCCATTCCGTCACTATCACGGCGCAATCGGCGCCTTTCACCGCGTCATAAGGCCCCTTGCAGAACTTTATTTTTTCAAGTTCAGGCAGGCGCTTCGCCTTATCCATGGACTGAGGGTCATAGGCCCTTATCACGGCTCCCTCGCTTATGAGTTTCTCGATTATCTTGACGGAAGGGGCGAACCTCATGTCGTCGGTATTGGGCTTGAACGCCAGCCCGAGGACCGCTATCGTCTTGCCCTTGATATTCCATAACGCCTTCTCTATTTTACCGATAAGGAGCAGCATTTGTTTTTCGTTAACTTTTTTTACGGCTTTGAGAAGCTCAAAATCGTACCCTAACTTCTCGGATATATGGATAAAAGCCTCTATGTCTTTCGGGAAACAAAAACCGCCGAAGCCTATGCCCGCGTTCAGGAAGGCCTTGCCTATCCTCTTATCGAAGCCCATCCCCCTGGAAACCTCTTCGATGTCCGCGCCCGCTTTTTCGCATACGTTCGCGACGGCGTTGATGAAGGATATCTTAGTCGCCAAAAACGAGTTCGACGCGTGCTTTATTATCTCAGCGCTGTTGATGTTGGTCACGATGATCTCTGCGCCGAGCGGCTTATACAATTCGAGGAGCATCTCCCTGGCCTTCTTGCTCTCGACCCCTATGACTATCCTGTCGGGATGCATGAAATCCTCTATGGCTGACCCTTCCCTTAAAAATTCCGGGTTAGAAGCCACGTCGAACTTGACGCCCTTGCGCGCGTTAGCTTCAAGTATCCTTTTTATCCACTTCCCGGTCTCTACCGGCGTAGTCGACTTCTCCACGACGAGATGGTAGGATGTCATGTAGCGCGCGATATCCTCGGCGACGGCCTCGACATGCGTAAGGTCGGCTTCCCCGTTCTCTTTTGGCGGGGTCCCGACCGCGATGAAAATGATCCCGCTCTTTCCTACCGCGTCCTTAAGGTTCGTAGAGAACTCTATCCTCTTCTCTTTGCGGTTCCTCTTTAGGAGGTCCTCGAGGCCTGGTTCATAGATAGGCACCATGCCGCGGTTAAGTTTCGATATCTTGTCCTTGTCTATATCGATGCATATGACGTCGTTTCCCAGGTCGGCAAGGCACGCGGCCGTCACCAGACCGACATATCCCGCCCCTATCACGGTTATTCTCATATCCTCACCTGTTGTTAACCCGGAGGTAAAGTGGAGCCGAACCTCGGCGGGTTGTAATTCTGTTGGAATTCAAAGGGCATCTCGGGGAAGGCCTTGAGCCGCAGCGCGAACATGAAAGTATACCCGTGGTCCTCCGATATATTGCATATAATATCCCCTATCCAGCAATGCAGGTCGCGGCTGATCCTGTATTCCTGCTCGGCCACTTTGTTGATGAACTTCTTGGCGGCATCGGCCCCTGAGCCGAACCTCTTGAAATCGATGCGCTCGTAAGCGGTGATCTTCCATTTCTCGGTAAGGTTGAACATCAACTGCCCTTCCAACTGGCTGTAGACCTCATCCTGCCACCTGTATCCGGCGCCCCAGCTCCATTTCTTCCGGGTAATGTCCGTGTATACCGTACCCCTGAGGTCCGGGTTGTCGAGGTTATATTCCGGGTCCCCGACGATGTTGAAGGTAAACGACTTGAATTTTGAGGAATGCTGGTCATACGAGGTAGTAGAAAGGATCCTCATCCAGTTATACGGCTTGGATTCAAACAAGAAGTCGTAATTCCCGACGCGGCCTTTTCTCTTGTCCCCGGACCTGAAATTGTAATCCGTGCTAACTATCAGTCTCGCGAGATCGACCGTCTGCATCGTCTTGCCCACCATTCTCTTCGTCTGGAGCTTATTCTCCAGGGACGGCGTTATGACATTCCTGAAATCAAGGGCATCTACCGGATCGAACTGGGCCAGGTTGCCCGGACGGAACGTGGGCCTGTGTGCATAATAGTAACTGACCGTAGGGGAGAAGACGTGCCTTAGGTTGTTTATCTCCATATTAAACGCGTTCGATTTGACGTCAAAAGTCTTATAGAAGCGCGTATTGAGGTCGATCCCCGTAAAAAAATTACCGCGGATAAAATTGCTATTATCCCCCTGCATGTCCCTGCTGTAATACGTCTGTTCAGTGCCCGCGAAAGGCCTTATGCCGAGCCAACCCAAAATATTTGACTGGTATGAAAGCTGGTTAGTGGTATCTACCCTGTTTACGCTGGCAACGCCGTTGACCGGCGCGGGCTCCAGTTTATTGATGTTGGCGGCCGCAGCCTGGCCGTCGTAATAAAAATTCGTCTGGCCGATCTTCAGGCTGCGGGTCTGGAACTGCACCTGAGGCAGGTATTCGACCACGGAATCGAAACGGTTTACGCGCGGCTGCACGAAAAGGCTCGTGGTGTAATACGGGTCGGTCCTTATGAGCGAGGCATAGTTGTTGTTGACCATGTCCCTCTGGAAATCCCTAAGGTAATAATCCTTCATGACGTTGGCGTCGGACAGCTTGTTGTATTCCACGATCCCGCTGGTAGCCGCATCCGGCTGCCATTTATGCCTCAGCTGCGCCCTATAGCGGTTGAGGTCCTTATCCTGCTCATCGGCGGCGCGCGTGCTCCAGGTCCGCTGGCTGCGTTCGTCAAAATAATTGAACCTAACGACGCCGCTCCCGAAGTCATCGGTATCGTAATTGGTCGAGAAACCGTAGGCAAAATCCCTTAGTTCCCTGTAATCTATGTTTATCCGGCCCTTCACCTTTTCGTTGAGGTAGTATTTCCAGGAAGTGAGAAGATAATATCCCCAGTCATTATCATGGCCCGCCATAACCGAGACCGGGGAACGGAAGTCCTTTAACGGTATGCTCAGGTAAGGGAAATAAAATACCGGCACATCTCCCACAAGGACCAGGATATTATTCGCGGTTACCCTATCGTTAAGATAGACGTTCAATTGCTTGGTCTGGACCCTGTAATGCGGCTTCTCCTTGTCGCAGGTAGTGACGAAACCCTGTCTGATGTAATAATGGTTCTCGTCCTGTTTCTCGGCTTTTTGTCCGGCGCCGTAATAAGTGGGCTCTATAAAAACGCGGGGGCTGACTATCGTCCCGACCTTCGTCTCGACGTTATATACCATCTGTTCGCCTTTTAGGAAGCTCCCTCCCTGCGCCAGTTTTACATCTCCCTCGGCCAGGACCTCCTTTGTATCTGTATGAAAAATGGCTTTTTTGCAGGTCAGCTTCGCGTCCTGGTAGGTGATGACGACATTGCCGTTCGCGACCGCGGTCATGTCCGTTTCGGAATATTCTACCGTGTCGCCGTTTATCACGACCGGCTCTTTGGTGTTCTTGTCGACATTGACAGTGGGAAACTTCGGCTCCACCCCGCCTAAACCGGAAGCCAGCCCGGGCAAGATGAAAGTTATTATTACGGCAAAAGCAATTATTGAAAACTTACGGCTCAATTGTCTCTCCGGTTATTTGCGGCGGCCCCGGGTCCCGGGATAGAAGAAAAGCGCCGCGGCTCCGATAATGCCGGCGTCATTTCCGAGTTTCGCCTTGAGGATCTTGACGGCTTTTCCCGGAACAGGCATAGCCCTCTTGTCCACCGTCTTCCTGATGGACTTGAACAACGGGTCTCCCGCGTCCGCCACCCCGCCTCCGATTATTATCCGGTCGGGATTCAGCAGGTTAACGATACCTGCCAGCGTTACGCCTATTCTTTCGCCCACCGTATTCCAAAAATCTATCGAAAGCCTGTCGCCCTTGAGCGCGGCCTTACTTATGACCTCCGGCGTCAAGGCCGAAAGATCGTTACTTAAGAGTTTCTTTATGATCGTAGGGTTTCCGCGGCGTATCTTGCTTTTCAGTTCGTCGACGATATACCTGTTGCCGACGTAGCGCTCCAGGCATCCGTAGCCACCGCACCCGCACGGCAACCCTTCTTCCTTGAGCGGCATATGGCCCACTTCCCCGGCGGAATAAGCGGAACCCCGGTAAAGCCTGCCGTCAATTATTATCCCGCCGCCGACGCCCGTACCCAAAGTGATACAAACGAGGTTCTCCGCCCCCCTGCCGGCGCCGAACCTGTATTCGCCGAGCGCCATCAGGTTGACGTCATTATCGACGAGTACGGGAACTTTTAACTTGGCCTCGAGCATCCTCTTGAGCGGCGTATTCTTCCAGCCCGGCACATTTGTGAGGTTATAGACCCGCCCGCGCTTAAAATCCACGATCCCGGGGACGCCTATTCCCACTCCGGATATATTTTTCGGGGAAAGCCGGGCCCTTTCCAGCACCGACCTGACCTCGGCGACAATGGCGGATACCAGGCCTGCCCTTGTGCCGTATGCGATTGTGGACAATTTTGCCCTGTGGGAAACCCTTCCCTTAGTATCTACCAGGGCCAGCTTGGTATAGGTGCCTCCGAGGTCTATTCCGACAGCGAATTTAGTCATTAAGTAGATAATCTTAACTCAAAAACGGCCATTTTTCAATATAATTCAGCCTAAACCCCGCCTAAGGCCATAATAAGGCCTTATTCCTGCCCGCTTCTTTCGCCTTGTAAAGGGCCTGGTCAGCCCGGTCTATGAGCGTCGCCACGTCCTCGCCGGTCTCCGGGAAAGTCGCCACGCCTATGCTTATCGTCATCGATATCGTCTCGTCATAAGCCCTGAATTTATGCTTCTCCACGGACATCCTTATCCTGTCGGCGACGTTGAGCGCAGAATTCTTGTCGGTATCAGGCAGCGCTATCACGAACTCCTCACCGCCGTACCTTCCGATGAGGTCGACCTGCCTCACGTATTCCTTCATTATCCTGGATATCTCCTTGAGGACGATATCCCCTACGAGGTGCCCGTAAGTATCGTTGCACTGCTTGAAATGGTCAAGGTCTATCATGAGGAGCGAAAGCTTGAGATTGTGCCTCTTGGAGCGCGCCACCTCTTCGTTCAGCCTCTCTATAAAATGCCGTCTCACATATATCCCGGTCAGGCCGTCGGTTATCGCGAGCTCCTGGACCTTCTCGTACAGGTTTGCCTTCTTGAGCTCCAGCGCAAGCTGTTTTGCGAGGATAGAGAAACTCTCGGCATGTTCCTCATCGATGCCCCGTATCGCGAGGATACCTAACGGCTCCCCTTCCGAAAGCAGCGGCAGCGCGATAAAGGACCTGCCCGCGTCGCCGAGGTAAGGGGCAAAAGGATGTCCCTTGTCTATGGGCGCTTTGAGCGATATTATCTCCTTGCCGGCGGAAACCGTTTCCGCAAGGAGATGGTCGAATTTGTCGGGCGGCCCGCTGCGGATCTCGCCCGAAGAGAGCTTTCCGGTAGATGGATTATGTATCTCGTAAGTCGCCCGGGCAGTAGATCTCTTGTGGGATTCTTCAAGCAATATGACCCTCGCGGTAACGAATCTGGAGATCTTGCTGATCGCCTCCCTGAATATCCTGAGCATATCGCCCGTATCCAGGGACGCGCTCATCTTCTTGGTAACCTCATAAAGATCGAGGATATCGTGGACCTGGTTCTGCAGCGAGGCATTCAGGTCCTTCAGTGACTTAAGCTCCGCGGTGAACTCATCAAACGATTTTTTCCCGTCGGAAAGCGATGAATTCTTTGAGGCGAAATATCCGGCGTATTTATTATTAAAATAAGAGGGGATGAGCGGGACGGTATTCAAGAACACTATCGAGGCGAAATAGGGCAGCTCGAATCCCCTGTTGAATAACATCAAGACTAAAGTGAATGCGGTGACGCAGCCGGTTATCATATATGATACGGCCAACCCGAACTCAAAAGCCGCGGCTATTACCGCTATAATGGAGAAGTTAAGCGTGAAGATATATATGTGCGCCGGCCTGCCGATGCAGTAAAGCGGCGGTATGAGAGCCAGTATGAAGAATACGGGCAGGACCCCTCTTTTGGAAAGGCCCCATCTTTTCGGGGAGATATTCAGGCGAGGCATACTTTGTTGCCTCCGTTCTTTTTGGCCTCATAAAGGGCCGCGTCAGCAGACCTGATGATCTCATCCCTCGATACCGCGTCTTCGGGCACCCCGGCGCAGCCGATCGAGACCGTGACATGAGTCTCGACCTGCCTCAGGATGAACTTCTCGCCTTCTATCTTCTTCCGTACCTCCTCGCCGAGCCTCTGCGCCGCGGCCTTGTCCTTTCCGAAGAGGACGATGACGAATTCCTCTCCGCCGTACCTGGCCGCGATATCGCCGGGCTCCAGGGAACCCTTGAGCAGACCTCCGATCGACTTAAGGACTATATCCCCTGCGATATGGCCGTATTTGTCGTTATAGCCCTTGAACCCGTCTATATCGAACATAAGCAGCGAGAGCGGTTGTTTTATCCGGACCGCTTTTACGATATCCTCCGCCAGCCTCTCCTTGAAATATCTCTGGCAGTAGAGCCCGGTCAACCCGTCGCTTATCGCGAGCTCTTCTATGCGGTGGTAGAGTTTCGAGTTTTCCAGCGCGATAGCCGCAAGGTCGGAGATGATAGTGAGCAGCCTCAGGTCGTCGGATATGTAAGCCTCGGCCTCCCTGCTTTCGACCCTCAGGATGCCGATGACCTTCTTCTCGGAAATAAGCGGGGCGGCTATCAGGGACTTGAAACCCCTCCTGAACTCGACGGGTATCAGGTCAAGGTTGAACCTGAAATCCTTATCCGCGTCCGATACCATGAGCGGCTGCCTCTGCTTCAAGACCCAGATATCGAAGATATCGCCCTTTTTCGATTTAACGGATACCGCCCCTTCCTTGCCCCTGGCCGCTTTAAGGGCCAGCTCGCGGGCTTCCTCATCGACCAAAAAGAGGATGCAGGCGTCCGCCTTCTCGACCAGATCGCAAACGTTGTCTATGACTATGTTAACCACCGAATCGAGGGATAATGTCGAGCTGAGCTTGCTTGTCAGTTCCTTGAGTGTAGCGTACCTTACGACTTTTTCCTTTAGGGCATCGTTCGCCCCTTTCATATAGGCATATTCGGCCTCGATCGCGTTCTTCTCCTCCTCAAGGGTATCGATCTGCCTGTCTATGGAAAGGGCATGCGTGACCATACTGTTCTTAAAGATGGTAACAAATAGGCCGACGGCGAAAAAAATTAATATCTGCATGTTCATATTGGGAGTGTGGATGTTATTTCCGGAGGAGATCCCGGCTGCGGCGGTCGCATCAACAACGGTGGTTATGTTGGTATTGGTGACGAGCGATACGAAAAGCGTGAGTACCGAGGAGAGCGCTATGAATATCCAGAGGCCCCATTCGCCGAAAGCGACCCATGCCAGAAGGATGATGACATTAAGGAGTATGATAAGGGAGCTGATCAGCCCGTAGACCCAATATTGGACCGGGAACCGGTGGCAGGCTGAGATTATCAAAGAGGAAACGAGTAGAAAACCTGCTATCGCAAGTATTCCTGAAACCAGCTTTTCCTTTTTCAAGCTAGACTATCGCTTTCTCAGTGTCCTTATCGAAGAAATGGATCTTGCCCATGTCGAAGACGAGGTCGATGTCGTGGTTGACCTCGGGCTTGTCGTGTCCTCCGACGCGCGCAATGAAAGCCTGCTTGGGGGTCGCCATGTGGAGATAGACCTCGGAACCCATCGGCTCTACGACGTCCACCCTGGCCGTAACGGTGTTTTCGGGAGGAGCTTCCTGGACAAAGAGTTTATCGTAAATATCTTCCGGCCTTATGCCGAATACGATTTCTTTGCCCTGGTACGGCCCTATCCTGGCTATCATATCGTCGACGATTTTAACCTTGAACGTCCCCTCGTCGAAGTAAAATTTCCCGTCGTCTTTTATGATCTTCCCGTTGAGGAAATTCATCGGAGGGCTGCCTATGAAACCGGCGACGAATTTATTTACGGGTTTATCATATAAGGATATGGGATCTGCTACTTGATGTACTATCCCGTCTTTCATGACGACGATGCGGTTGCCCATCGTCATGGCCTCGACCTGGTCGTGGGTGACATATATCATCGTCGATTGCAGCCTGGTATGCAATTTGTTTATCTCGGTCCTCATCTGCACGCGCATCTTCGCGTCGAGGTTGCTTAAAGGCTCGTCAAACAAAAAGACGAGAGGTTTTCTTACTATCGCCCGTCCTACCGCGACCCTCTGCCGCTCGCCGCCGGAAAGCTCCTTCGGCCTCCTGTTCAGGTACCTGGCTATGCCGAGCATCTGCGCCGCTTCTTTTACGCGCGTGTCGATCTCGGCCCTGGAATATTTACGCAGACGCAGGCCGAACGCCATATTATCATAAACGGTCATATGCGGATACAAGGCGTAGTTCTGGAAGACCATCGCGATATCGCGGTCTTTGGCCGGGACGTCGTTTACCAGCTTATCCCCTATATATATCTCGCCCTCGGATATCTCTTCGAGGCCCGCTATCATCCTCAAAGTAGTGGATTTGCCGCAGCCGGAAGGGCCTACGAAGACGACGAATTCCTTATTCTCGATGCCGAGGGTCACATCAGAGACCGCTTTTGTGTTCCCGGAATAGATCTTCGAGACATGTCTAAGACTTACCTGAGCCATTTGAACCTCCTTGAGGTAGATTTAAGTCAATGATACTACACAAGTTAACTACTGTCAAGTTAAGTAATCTATGACCTGGGCTATGCCGGATTTCAGGTTTTTCCTGTGGATTATCATGTCCAAAAGGCCGTGTTCCAGGAGGAATTCCGAACGCTGGAAACCGGGCGGCAGTTTCTGCCTTATCGTCTGTTCTATTACGCGCGGGCCGGTAAAGCCTATCAGCGCCTTGGGCTCGGCCATTATTATATCGCCCAGCGACGCGAAGCTCGCCATGACGCCGGCCATCGTGGGGTTGGTCAGGACAGAAATATACGGGACGCCTGCCTCGTGAAGCTTCGCTATAGCGGCAGACGTTTTTGCCATCTGCATAAGGGAGAAGAGGCCTTCATACATCCGCGCGCCCCCGCCCGAACCGGAGACGATAACAAGGGGCAACCTCAGGTTTGTGGCCAGTTCAGTCGCCCTGGCTATCTTCTCTCCCACTACCGAACCCATCGAACCCATTATGAAACGCGAATCCGTGACGACGAATATTACCCTTTTGCCCTCTATCATGCCCCTGCCGCTGATGCAGGCCTCGGAAAGGCCGGTATCGGCCGCGTCCTGCTTCAATTTTTCCTCGTACGTCCTCGGCCCCTTGAACTGGAGCGGGTCCATAGACCTTAAACCGGCGTCGCGTTCCTCGAAACTGCCGGCGTCCAGGAGCATCACTATCCTCTCCTGCGCGGTAAGGACGAAATGGTAGCTGCACCTGGGACATACCTTCATGTTCTCCTCAAGGGCCTTGTTGTAGATTATCTCGCCGCATTCCTCGCACTTGGTCCAGAGGCCTTCGGGTATGTCCTTTTTTTTGGCGACTTTTACTATTGTGTATTTCGATCTTCCGAACATATTTTAGGTTATCTTGTTTATTACCAGACCCGACGGGGGTTTGGGATAGAAGTACGTGGTCTTGTGGGGCATCCTCTCCTGCCGCTTTACTATATTTTTTATCTCATCGAGCGCGGGAGGGCTCAGGAAGAACGCCGCCCTGCCTTTGCCCTGGGCCGCCCATTCCAACGCGGCCCTTGGGTCGCGCGTGAACGATATCCTTCTCTCGGCCTCTTTCCCCCTTATGCCCAATGCCTTATCAAAGACGAGGCGATGCAATACCACGACGTCCAGGTTCTTCCAATAATCGGAGTTCCCGGATTTGATCAGGCCTCCTGCGTCCCTGCGCTTAAGCGACAGGCAGAGATAATCCCTGCCGCCCAGGTAGACACCTATGGTATGCTTCCTGTCCGCCTTCATCATGGCGAACATCTTCTCTTTGCTGTCCAGGTGTATTATATCAAAAAACTTTTTGATTTTAGCGATATTTTTTCGGAACGAACCGGCAGGGAGCCCCTCGACCATGCGGTGGGTCGGGAGGATCGTAAGCCCTGAGGGGTCTGAGGTCGCGAAATACATCATCACATAATCCAGAGCGGCGGGGCCGGCTGCCTTGCCGTGACTGCGCATGTAGTCCCTGTATTCGAGGGAGACTTCGTAGCGGTGGTGGCCGTCGGCTATAAGCGCGCGTTTGCTCTTCACCGACCTTTGCAGCTTTCTTATCGCCGCCGCTTCGGACATAAGCCAGATCCTGTTCCTCGTCCCCTCGAACCTGACATCTACCGCGGGCCTGTTCTTTTTTATGAAATCCCTCAGGATGTTCATCACCTTCTTATTCTCGTCGATCACTATGGAGAATATCGGGCTGAGGTTCGCGCCGGTCTCCTTCATGAGGTTGAGCCTGTCGAGTTTCGGGCCCCTGAAAGTCCGCTCATGCGGCAGGAATCCCTTCGTGCGGTCTTCTTCCAGCCTCGCCAGGGAGATAAAACCGAGGCGGTGTCTTTTCCTTCCGCCATCCGCATATTCCTGGTCGTAGATATAGACCGATTTCCGCAGATCCCTGACCAGGATGCCTTTATCTATCCACTCCTCCAGGAAGCCCCCTGCTCTCGTGTATCTGTTATTTCTATTATTGTCCTTAGGAAAGGTCTTGCCCAGGTCGAGCCTGATGAAGTTGTGAGGATGGTTTTTATAATACGACGCCTGCTGCTTCTTGTTTATGACGTCATAAGGCGGAGTAATGACCTTGGAGAGAATTCCCACGGTTTTAGGATCGTACCTGTAGCCTCTGAAGGGTTTTATTATTGTCATTTTCAGGAGATTATATCACAAATCACCTGAAAAAACTCTTTAATTTTCTTATGAATGAGGCGGAATTAGGGAATGTGCTTTCGCCGGAGGTGCGGCCGAATTCCTGGAGTATACGCTTCTGGGAGTCGCTGGTCACGGTCGGAGTCTCGACGATGACGCGGACATGCTCGTCGCCGCGGACGCCTGTATGGATGTCTTTTATGCCTTTATCCCTTAACCTGAATATCTTGCCGCTCTGCGTGCCGGCCGGGACTTTCATCCGGACTTTGCCGTCGAGCGTCGGGACCTCGACCTCTGTCCCGAGCGCCGCATCGACCATGGTTATGGGGACTTCGCAGAGTACATCGCTGCCGTGGCGTTCGAAGATCTCGTGGGGCCTGACATAGATGAGGACATAGAGGTCGCCGCGCTGTCCGCCGCGCTGTCCCACTTCGCCTTCGCCGGCGACTCGCAGCCTCATTCCGTTCTCGATGCCGGCCGGGACCTTCACGGTTATCTTCCTGTCGACGACTACCCTGCCGGCGCCCCTGCATTTAGGACAGGGCTTTGTTATGATGGACCCTTCTCCGCCGCACTTATCGCATGCCCGCGAGAAGATCATGAACCCCTGTGACGATTGCACCTGCCCCGCGCCGCCGCATTTCGAACAAGTCGTCCTCGACGAACCGGGAGCCGTGCCCTCTCCCCTGCAGCCCGGGCATACCTCGTGCCGCGGTATCACAAAATTTTTTGCGGCGCCGGATGCGGCCTCGTTAAAGTTTATCTCCATGTCGAACTGGAGGTCAGATCCGCGTCGCCTGCCGGCTGCGCCCCCGCGCCTGCCGCCGCCTCCGAATATCCCTCCTCCGAATATCCCTCCGAGCAGGTCTTCGAGGTCGACGCCGCCCATGCCCAGGTCTTCAAATACGCTGGAGAAATCCGCGCCGCGGAAGATATCTTCGGAAGTATAGCGGGAATCTATGCCGGAATGGCCGAACTGGTCGTACTGCGCGCGTTTCTGCGTATCAGACAGGACGGCATATGCCTCGGAGAGCTCCTTGAACTTCTCTTCCGCCGCTTTTTTGTCGGAAGGGTTCCTGTCCGGATGATATTTGAGCGCCAACCTGCGGTAGGCGCTCTTTATCTCATCGGCCGAGGCGCTCTTCTGAACGCCCAGTATCTCGTAGTAATCCCTTTTTTCCGCCAATTATTTATTTTTTCTTTTTCTTGTCGTCTTCATTCTCGGCGCGGAAATCGGCGTCGATGATGTCGTCCTTCTTGCCCGGACCGCCTTCCGGGCCTGTCTCAGGTCCGCCGGTAGGGCCGCCCTGCGGCTCTTCCGGTCCGGCCTGCGGGCCTTCTTGGCCCCCGCTGGGGCCGCCCGGCTGGCCTTTCTGCTGGCTCGACTTGTAGATC
The DNA here is from genome assembly GCA_041653595.1 of Candidatus Omnitrophota bacterium. Taxonomy (NCBI): domain Bacteria; kingdom Pseudomonadati; phylum Candidatus Omnitrophota; species Candidatus Omnitrophota bacterium. The sequence goes on from JBAZFB010000013.1 coordinate 40,894, forward strand.
TCTTCGGCGAGCTTATATGAGGCCTGTTGCAGGCTCTCCATCGATTTCTTGATTCGCTCGACGTTCTTATCCTTTATCGCCTGCTTCAGGTCGTTTAAGCCCGTCTCGATGTTCGCCCTGTCCTGCTGGCTCACTTTATCGCCGTAATCCTTGAGCGATTTCTCGGTACTATAGACGAGATTATCGGCCTGGTTGACGACCTCGACCTCTTCTTTTTTCTTCGTATCTTCGGAAGCGAACTTCTCGGCTTCCTTGACCATCCTGTCGATATCTTCTTTCGAGAGTTTCTTCGGGGCAGTGATCTTTATCGACTGTTCCTTCCCGGTCCCTACATCTTTCGCGTTGACGTGCACGATGCCGTTGGCGTCGATATCGAACGTTACCTCGATCTTCGGCATGCCTCTCGGGGCCGGCGGGATGCCGACCAGGTCGAAGCGGCCCAGTTCAACGTTATCGTTGGCCATCGGGCGCTCGCCCTGCAATACGCGTATCGTGACGGCGGGCTGGTTATCCGCGGCCGTAGAGAATGTCTGGCTCTGCCTCGTGGGTATCGTGGTGTTCCTCTCGATCAATTTCGTGAATACGCCGCCCAAAGTCTCGATCCCGAGCGAAAGCGGGGTGACATCGAGAAGCTGTATGTCTTTTATGTCGCCTTTCAACGCGGCGGCCTGTATAGCGGCGCCCAAAGCGACGCATTCCATAGGGTCGACCCCGCGCTCTATCTTTTTGCCGACATAATCTTCCACGAATTTCTGGATTATAGGCATCCTCGTCGGCCCGCCGACCAGTATGACCCTGTCGACCTGCGACATCGAAAGTTTGGCGTCCTTGACCGCGTTCTCCATCGGGGCGCGGCACCTGTTAACTATCGGGGATATCAGGTCCTCGAGCTTCGCGCGGGTTATCGTGTGGGTGAAATGCTTCGGACCTGACGCGTCAGCTGTGATGAACGGCAGGTTGATGTCGGTCTGCACGGTGCTCGAAAGCTCTACCTTGGCTTTCTCCGCGGCCTCGCGCAGCCTCTGTATCGCCATCTTGTCGTTCTTTAAGTCGATGCCTGTCTCGCGCTTGAAAGTATTTACCAGATGATCGATGAGCACGTTGTCCATGTCCGTGCCGCCCAACTGTGTGTCGCCGTTCGTGGCCAATACCTCGAAACCGCTCGCTTTCTGCTCCTTGTCATACCACATCTCCATAATGGTGACATCGAGCGTGCCGCCGCCGAGGTCGAAGACCATGACTTTCATCTCTTTCTCGGCCTTGTCGATGCCGTACGCCAGGCACGCGGCCGTCGGCTCGTTTATAATGCGCAGGACTTTAAGGCCCGCGATCTCGCCCGCGTCCTTCGTCGCCTGGCGCTGGTTATCGTTGAAATACGCGGGGCACGTGATGACCGCCTCGTTGACGCTGTCGCCCAGGTATGCCTCGGCATCCTGCTTTATCTTCTGCAGGATGAAAGCCGATATCTGCTGCGGTGTATATTCTTTTCCGTATACGTTGAATTTAAAATCGGTGCCCATCTTCCTCTTGGCGGCCTGTATCGTCCCTTCCGGGTTTATCGCGGCCTGCCTGCGCGCCGGTTCTCCTACGAGGCGCTGGCCATCCTTAGTGAAAGCCACATACGACGGAAAAGCTTTTCCGCTCGCCACGCCCGCGCCTTCGGCCGACGGGATTATCGCCGGACGGTCGCCTTCCATCACCGCTGCGGCGCAGTTCGATGTACCTAAGTCTAT